>JACPCT010000358.1 GCA_016184445.1 Candidatus Tectimicrobiota bacterium
GCGGCGAGGGTCTTGAACCCGGCGACGGGCAGGACCGTCATGCTCGCCCTGGACCACGGCTACTTCCAGGGCCCGACGAGCGGGCTGGAGGAGCCCCGCGGGACCCTCGAGCCCCTGCTGCCCTGGTGCGACGCGGTGAGCCCGTCCCTGGGGGTGTTCCTGCGCTGCTTCCCGGAGGACCACTCCACTCCCGTCATCCTGCGGGCCTCGGGGGGGAACAGCATTGTCTACGCCGACCCGGTCGAGCTCGAGCGCGAGGCGGCCCTGCGGGGCCAGGGCCTGGGCGCGAAGGAGAGGGAGGCCCTGCGCGAGCGGATCGCGGACGACATGGCGAGCCGCGAGCTCTCGAACGAGGGGGTCACCGTCCCCGCGGCGGAGGCCAGGCGCCTGGGGGCGGCGGGGGTCTCGATCTCGATCTACGTGGGGGCGCGCTACCAGAAGGAGTCCATCCTGAACCTCGCCAGGCTGGCGGAGGAGGCGCGCGCGCTGGGCGTCATGACGCTGGGCATCACGGCCGTCGGGAAGGAGATGGCGCGCGACGCCCGCTACCTGGGCCTGGCCTCCCGCATCGCGGCCGAGCACGGCGCCGACATCGTGAAGACCTACTTCTGCGAGGGCTTCGAGAAGGTGGTGCGCGGCGCGATGGTGCCCGTGGTCATCGCGGGCGGCAAGAAGATCCCCGAGCGGGAGGCCCTCGAGTTCTGCCACCAGGCCATGCAGTCGGGGGCGGCGGGGGTGGACATGGGGCGCAACATCTTCCAGAGCGGGCACCCGGTGGCCATGATCCAGGCCGTGCGCGCCATCGTGCACGGGGGGCTGGGCCCCAAGGAGGCCTGCGGCCTCTACGAGGAAGTGGCGCACGGCGGGGCGCCCGCCCCGCCCCGGGCGGCCCACCGGGGGCGCGGATGAGCGTCCCCGCCGCCATGCGGGCCGCCGTCTACCGCCGCAACGACGACGTCCGGATCGAGGAGATGCCCGTCCCCCGCCCCGGCCCGGGCGAGTTCCTCATGCGGACGCGGGCGAGCGGCATCTGCGGCAGCGACGTGATGGAGTGGTACCGCGCCAAGCGGGCCCCCTGCGTCCTGGGCCACGAGGTGGCGGGGGAGGTCGCCGAGCTGGGCCCGGGCGTCGAGGGTTGGCGGAAGGGGGACCGGGTCTTCGTCTCCCACCACGTGCCCTGCAACCGCTGCCGCCACTGCCTGAGGGGCGACCACACCGCCTGCCGCACCCTCCACTCCACCAACTTCGACCCGGGCGGCTTCGCCGAGTTCATCCGGGTCCCCCCCATCAACGTGCAGGTGGGCGCCTTCAGGCTCCCCGACGAGGTGTCCGACGAGGAGGGCGTCTTCATCGAGCCCCTGGGCTGCGCGGTGCGGGGCCAGCGCGCCGTGGGCGTCGGGCCGGGGATGAGCGTTCTCGTCATCGGGAGCGGGATCGCGGGCCTCCTCCACATCCAGCTCGCCGCGGCGCTCGGCGCGGGACGGATCTTCGCGGCGGACATCCACCCCTACCGCGCCGAGGCCGCCCGCCGCTTCGGGGCCGAGGCGCTGCCCGCGGGCGAGGGGCTGCCCGCCGCCCTGCGCGGGGCGAACGAGGGGAGGCTGGCCGACCGGGTGCTCCTGTGCGCGGGGGCGCCGGCCGCGGTGGCGGCCTCGCTCCAGTGCGCCGGCGAGGCGGGGGCGGTGCTCCTCTTCGCCCCGCCCGCCCCGGGGCGGGACTACCGCCTGCCCCTGCACGAGCTCTGGGGCCAGCAGGTCGCCCTCGTCCCGACCTACGGGGCCGCCCCGCTGGACCTCGCGCAGGCCCTCGACCTCATCCGCGCGCGGCGGGTGAACGTGCGGGACATGGTCACCCACCGCCTCCCGCTGGAGGAGGCCCAGGAGGGCTTCCGCCTGGTGGCCGAGGCGGGCGAGTCCATCAAGGTGATCCTCAAGCCCTAGCGGGACTTTCGGCGCACTCTGGCCGCTCCTACGGATGCCTTTCTGGTTCCGTTCCCCCGCCTTGGCCCCGCCGCGCCGGGGCGATTATCATTGGCCCGGGAACCTCGCGGGGGCGCCAGTGGCCAAGACCATCCTCGTGGTCGAAGACGAAGCCGACATCCGGGAGCTGCTCGCCTACAACCTCAAGGCCGAGGGCTACGAGGTCCTCCTGGCGGGGGATTTGACACCGCCGGTTCGCTCTTTTATCGTTTAGACGCTTCTCGGGCCGGGCTCATGCATCGCGGGGGAGGGCTGTCCGTGCGCGCCATCGTCCAGCTTTTCACCAAGTCGCCCTTCGGCGCTCTCAAGCAGCACATGCTCAAGGGGGGCGAGTGCGTCGAGCAGGTCCGTCCCATGTTCGAGGCGATGCTCGACGGGGACGGCGCCCGGCTCGCCGCCATCGCCAAGCAGATCTCCAAGACCGAGCACCGCGCCGACGAGATCAAGAACGAGATCCGCGACAACCTGCCGCGCAGCATCTTCCTGCCGGTGGACCGCGGGGACTTCCTGAGCGTCCTCTCCCAGCAGGACAGCATCCCCGACACGGTCGAGGACATCGCCTTCCTCCTCACCGTCCGCAAGACCTTCGTGCCGCCCTCCTGGCGGGAGCTCCTCCTCGGCTACGTGGACAAGTGCGTGGGGACCTTCCGCATGGCGGCGGAGGTGGTCACCCACCTCGATGAGCTCGTGGACGTGGGCCTGACCGGCCCCGACGCCGAGGAGATGGTGGAGAAGATCAACCGCATCGGCCAGCTGGAGTGGGAGGCCGACAAGGCCCAGTTCGACATGCTCCACAAGATGTTCGAGATGGAGGAGCAGCTCAAGCCCGTGGACCTTTTCTGGTGGTCCAAGATCTTCCGCGAGGTGGGCGACATCGCCAACTACTCGGAGAAGACAGTGGACCGCATCCGCCTGATGCTCTACAAGAAGTAAGCCAGCGCCCGGACCGCCTTCGGCCCTGAAATCACCGCCGCGACCGCTTGCTTCGCCCGGAGACCGCGAACCGGCATGGGTTTCTCCCTCACGCTGCTGCTGGTGCTGACCTGCGTCTTCGCCCTCTACATGGCGTGGGCCATCGGCGCGAACGACGTGGCGAACGCCATGGGGGCCGCCGTGGGGAGCGGCGCGCTCGGCCTCGGCGCGGCCATCCTCATCGCCGGGGTGGCCGAGTTCCTGGGCGCGGTCCTCGTGGGCGAGCACGTCACCTCCACCATCCACCAGGGCATCGTGAACCCCGCCCTCTTCAAGGGGAAGCCGGGGGAGTTCATGATGGGCATGGCGGCGGCC
>JACPCT010000359.1 GCA_016184445.1 Candidatus Tectimicrobiota bacterium
GGGCTTCGGCTGGGAGGACTGCCGGAAGCTCAACCCGCGCCTCATCTACTGCTCCATCTCGGGCTACGGCCAGACGGGGCCCTACCGCGAGCGGCCCGCTTACGACATCCTCCTCCAGGCCGAGGGGGGCTTCATGAGCATCACCGGCGCCGCCGACGGCCCCCCCTGCAAGGGCGGCATCGCCATCGCGGACCTCACGACCGCCCTCTTCGCCATCCAGGGCATCCTCCTCGCCGTCCTCGCGCGGCAGAAGACGGGCCGGGGCCAGCACGTGGACGTGGCCATCCAGGACGGCCAGGCCGCCCTCATGAGCCACATGGCGGGCAACTTCTTCGCCACGGGCGAGGCCCCCCGCCGCAACGGCAACCGCCACCCGAGCATCTCCCCCTACCGGGAGTTCCGCTGCGAGGACGGGGAGATCATCGTGGCCGCCGCGAACGACAGCCTCTGGGACCGCTTCGCCCGGGCCATCGGGCGCGAGGACCTGGCCGACAGCCCGCGCTGGAAGAAGAACCCCGACCGCGTGGCCGGGCGGGAGGAGATCGAGGCCGAGATCGAGCGCACCCTCGCCCAGGGCAGCCGGGCCGGGTGGATCGAGCGCATCTCCAAGGGCGGCGTCCCCTGCGGCCCCGTCAAGAACCTCGCCGAGGTGACCTCCGACCCCCAGGTGCGCCACCGCGGGATGGTGGTCGAGGTGGAGCACGCCCGCACCGGCACCCTCCGGATGATGGGCATCCCCATCAAGCTCTCGGACACCCCCGGCAAGGTCCAGCTCCCGCCCCCCCTCCTGGGCGAGCACACCGAGGAGATCCTCTGCGGCCTCCTGGGGCGTCCCAGGGGGGAGCTGGCGGGGCTCAAGGGGAAGGGCGTGATCTAGGGACGCCCCTTGCCTTCCCCCCGGCGGGCCGATAGGATCGGGGCGTCGCGGACCCTCTCGTCCCACGCCTCCCCGGGAGCCCGGCCCTGAGAGCCATCACCTACTCCTTCAACTTCACCCTGCCGGTCACCACCTGGTGCTTGAACCGGTGCGGCTACTGCAGCTTCAGGAGCGACGCGCCGGTGCTGATGGCCCCCGAGGAGTGCGCCCGCCGGGCCCGGGCCGCGGCCGCCCAGGGGGTGATCGAGGCCCTGGTCATGACGGGGGAGGGGATCGACCGCCACGCGGGGCTGCGCAGGCAGCTCAAGGCGTGGGGCTTCGGCTCCTACGCCTCCTACTGCGCCGAGGTCTGCCGCATGTGCCTGGCGGAGGGCCTGCTCCCCCACACCAACATCGGCACCCTGGAAGCGTGGGAGCTCGATCTCCTGAAACCCTGGAACGTGAGCATGGGGATGATGGTCGAGACGGTGAGCCCCGGGGCCACGCGCGGGGTGGCCCACCGCCACGCCCCCACCAAGGCGCCGGAGCTGCGGCTGGCCACCGTGGAAGAAGCGGGAAAGCTCGGGATCGCCTTCACGACGGGCATCCTCATCGGCATCGGGGAGCGGCCCGGGGAGCGGGTCGAGACCCTGGAGGCCGTCGCGGCGCTCCACGCCAAGCACGGGCACATCCAGGAGATCATCCTCCAGCCCCTGAACCCCCAGCCGGGCACCCTCATGGCGCGCTGGTCCAAGCCCCCGGATGAGGACGTGGCCGCCCTCATCCCCCACGTCCGGCGGCTCATGCCAGGGGTCCACATCCAGATCCCCCCGAACCTGGTGGACGACCTGTCCGCCCTCCTGCGCGCGGGCGGGGACGACCTGGGCGGCATCGCCCCCGAGGCGGACCACATCAACCCCAACCGGCCCTGGCCCGAGCTGGAAGCGCTCGACCGCCGCCTCCGCCCCGGGGGGATGCACTTGAAGCTCCGCATGCCCATCTACGACGAGTTCATCGCGGCGGGCTGGTGCCCCGCGCCCGCGCGCCCGGCCGTCGAGAAGCAGCTTGAGAGGCGAGACCAGGCGGAGGGCCTGCTCGCCCCCGCCGCCGCGGGAGGAATCGCATGACCCGGCCCTTCACCCTCGACATCCTGGACGCCTGGGAGGCGGGCGAAGAGCTCTCCGCCGGCCACGCCACCGTGCTCCTGGAGGACCCCTCGCCCGGGGCCGCCGAGCGGCTCCACGGCCTCGCCGACCAGGAGCGCCGGCGCGCGGCCGGGGACGAGGTCAGCTACGTCATCAACGCGAACGTCAACTTCACCAACGTCTGCTACACCGACTGCAAGTACTGCGGCTTCTACCGCCGCCCCAAGGACGCCGACGCCTACACCCACGGCGACGGCGCCCTGCGCGTGCGCTTCGAGCGCGCCCGGGGCTTCGGGGTGCGCGAGATCTGCATGCAGGGGGGGTTGAACCCCCGGATCTCGATCGACCGCTACGAGGAGGTGCTGCGCCTCGCGCGGGAGATCATCCCGGGCGTCCACATGCACGCCTACTCCCCGGCCGAGATCGACCACATCCAGCGCAAGACGCGCCTCCCGCTCGAGGTCATCCTCGTCCGGCTCAAGGAGGCGGGGCTGGGCTCCATCCCGGGCACGGCGGCCGAGGTGCTGGTCGAGCGGGTGAAGAAGCTCATCAGCCCGGGGCGCATCCCGGTGGCCCGCTGGTGCGAGATCATCCGCGCCGCCCACGCCGTGGGCATCCCCACCACCTCGACCGTCATGTACGGGCACATCGAGCGGCCCGCCGAGCTGGCAGAGCACATGAACATCCTGCGCGAGATGCAGAAGGAGTCCGTGAAGGCGGGCGGCGCGCGCTTCACCGAGTTCGTCCCCCTCCCCTTCATCCCCTACGACAACAAGATGGGGGAGGAGTTCGGCATCCGGGAGATGGCCCCGCTGGACTACATCCTCCGCCTGCACGCGGTGGCGCGGCTCTTCTTCCGGGGCTGGATCGAGAACCTCCAGGTGGCCTGGCCCAAGATCGGCATCGAGGCCGCCAAGCGCGCCCTCCGCCTCGGGGTGAACGACCTGGGCGGCACCCTGATCGAGGAGAACATCTCGCGCACCTCCGGCTCCGAGTACGGCCAGAGCCTCTCTCCCGCCCAGTTCAACGCGGCCATCCGGGAGGCGGGGCGGGTGCCCGTCCAGCGCACCACGACCTACGACATCATCCGCGAGGGGGACCCGCGCTGGCGCCATCCCCGGCCGGACGACGAGGCCTTCCTCGGCGGGGGCGCGCAGGGCGGAAGGAGGAAGGATTCGCTCCTCCCCCTCCTCGGCGCGGGCGGCTGCCGCTGACAGAAGATCGCCACTCCAGGCGCAGGGGCGTTCCATGGAACGCCCCTGCTCCAGGCGCAGGGGCGTTCCATGGAACGCCCCTGCAAAAGCATTGCCCGATTTCCGCGGGGGCGAACGGCCGTCCGCCCCCGCGAAGGCCTTCCCATGACCCTCCACCACCCATCCTTCAAGGACATGATGAACGACGTGGTGGCGGCGGGGAGCTGCTGCGAGTGCGGCAGCTGCGTCCTCGTCTGCCCCCACAACGTCATCGAGTACATCGGGGGCAAGCCCAAGCAGACGGCCAAGGCGGCGGCCCCCTTCGACTACTGCGGGGTGAGCGAGGGGATCGGCTGCGACGTCTGCGCCGCCGTCTGCCCCAGGCTCTGGCCCCGCGAGATACACTTGAAGGACGCTGCGTTCCAGGACCGCCGCCCCTGGGAGGACATCTTCGGGGTCTACCGCCACATCTTCGCCGCGCGCACCAAGGACGCAGGGATCATGGAGCGCGCCCAGGACGGAGGCATCGTCACCGCCCTGCTCGCCTGGGCCCTGGAGAAGGGGGAGATCGACGGGGCCGTGGTCGCCGCCGTGGGGGAGGACGACCCTCCCTGCAACCCCAGCCCCAAGGTGGTGACCACCCAGGAGGGCATCCGCGCCAGCGCGGGGAGCTGGTACACCTACTGCCCGAACAACCTGGCGCTGGGGGAAGTCGCCGGGCGCGGCCTCAAGAAGGTGGCCTTCGTCGGGGTGCCCTGCCAGATCACCCCCATCCGCAAGATGGAGCTCATCGACCCCGCGCGGCTTCCTGCGCGGCTTCGCCGGGCGGGTGGCCCTCCAGATCGGCCTCTTCTGCACCGAGGTCTTCACCTTCGGCCTCATGACCGAGAAGATCGAGAAGGGCCTCGGCATCCCCCTGGCCGACGTCGCCAAGTTCAACGTGAAGGGGGAGGTGCTCGTCCACAAGAAGGACGGCTCGCTCGTCACCTTCCCCCTCGAAGAGGCCATGCGGGACTACCAGCGGCCCGAGTGTCGGCACTGCGCCGACTTCTCGGCCGAGCTGGCCGACATCGCCTGCGGGGGGGTCGGCACCCGGGGCTGGACCATCGTGGTGCTGCGCACCCAGCGGGGGGAGGAGGCCTGGCGCGCGTTCGAGGCGGCGGGCGGGGCCGAGACCATGCCCATCCGCGAGAACCGCCGCGCCTGGAACATCCTCCAGATCCTCGCCCGCCGGCAGCGCAACCGCATCCCCGTCCTCACGCCGCGGAGCGGCACGGCGGAGGGCCTGCCCCAGTACAGCCCCAGGGAGGGCGCCGGCTTCGCCCTGGCCCGCATGGCGGGGAGCGGCAAGAGCGCCGGGGAGCTGGAGGCCTGCCTCGGCACGGCCTACGGCGGGGAGGAGCGCCCCGTCCGGGTCGCGGGCTACATGGCGGGCCAGCCCATCCCGGGGGACCCGGGGGAGCCGCCCCCGGGCGAGAAGCGCAAGCTCCCGCCGCCCCCTTCTCCCGGCCAGGGGGGCGCGCCGCCCGGCTGGCGCCCCCCGGAGACGAAGGAGGACGCGGGGTGAGCACCGAGAACCTCCAGACCGCCTTCGGGGGAGTGACGCTGGCCGACGCCCTCTTCTACCGCCGCTCGGTGCGCCGGTTCGCGCCCGAGCCCGTCCATCCGGACCGGCTGCGGGTGGCTCTCGAGGCGGCCTGCCTCGCCCCCAGCCCCCACGGGGCCGCCCCCTGGCGCTTCTGCCTCGTGGCCTCGCCCGAGGCGCGGCTGCGCCTCGCGGTGGAGATGGGGAAGGACTTCGTGCGCGACATGGAGCGGGAGGGCGTGCCCGAGGAGGAGCGCAGGCGCCGTCACGCGGGGAGCCTCCGCCTCCTCACCGGGGCGCCCGCCCTCATCCTCGCCGCGCTCTCCTACGAGGGGCTGGACAGCTACGACGACCCCGCCAAGCAGGCGAACGAGCGCATGATGGCCGAGCACAGCCTGGGCGCCGCCCTCCAGAACCTCATGCTCGCCCTCGCCGCCCAGGGCATCGGCTCGGTGTGGCGCTGCGCCCCCCTCTTCTGCCCCGAGACGGCGCGGCGGGCGCTCTCGCTCCCGGAGGACTGGGTGCCCCGCGCCATCGTCGCGGCGGGACGGGCCGAGGCGCCCCCTCCCCCCAAGCCCGACGCGCGGCCCGCCGTCCTCATCCGATGAGCTTCAGCGGACCCGCCGCCGCCCTGGCCGGAGGGGTCGGGGGCGCCAAGCTCGCCGTGGGCCTCGCCGCCGCCCTGCCGGAGGGGATGCTCTCCGTCATCGTCAACACGGCGGACGACCTGGCCCTGCACGGCCTCCACATCAGCCCCGACCTCGACACCGTGATGTACAACCTCGCCGGGCTCGCCGACCCCCAGACCGGCTGGGGCATCGCCGGGGACACGGCCGGGGCGCTCGATCTGATCGGCCGCTACGGCGGGCCCACCTGGTTCCGCCTCGGGGACCGGGACCTCGCCACCCACATCCGCCGCACCCAGCGCCTCTCCGAGGGGGCGCGGCTCACCGAGGTGACGGCCGAGCTCTGCGCCGCGCTCGGGGTCCGGGCCCGCATTCTCCCCATGACGGACAGCCCGGTCGCCACCCGCGTGCAGACCCCCGGGGGGGAGCTCGAGTTCCAGGACTACTTCGTGGCGCGCGGCACCCGCCCCCGGGTGATCGGGGTGCGCTTCCAGGGGGCGGAGGAGGCGCGGCCCTCCCCCGAGGCCGCCCGCGCGATCGAAGAAGCGAGGGCGATCATCTTCTGCCCCTCGAACCCCATCGTGAGCGTCGGGCCCATCCTGGCCGTCGAGGGCCTCCGGGAGCGCATCCTCGGCGCCCGCGCCCCCCGGGTGGCGGTGAGCCCCATCGTGGGCGGGGCGGCCCTCAAGGGCCCGGCGGCGGAGATGCTCCGCAGCCTGGGCCACGAGGTCTCCGCTGCGGGGGTGGCCGCCATCCTGCGGGAGCACCTCGACGGCTTCGTGCTGGACGAGCGGGACTCGGCCCTCCTCCCCCGCGTCGAGGCCCTGGGGCTCGCGGCGAAGGCCCTTCCCACCGTGATGACGGACCCGGCCTCCAAGCGGCGGCTGGCCGAAGGGGTGCTCGCCTTCGCGGCGGAGCTGGCACGGTAGCAACCGCGTCCGTAGGGGCGCCCCTGCATAGCGCCCATCCTGCTCTGTAGGGGCGAACCCTCCTTCGGAGGCCGTAGCCCCACGGAGGGCGAAGGCCTCGTGTTCGCTCCGGCCCCCCTGTACGGGGGCGATGACAAGCATCGCCCCTACAAAACCCTACGTTGACCTGCAGGGGCGACCGGCCGGCCTTCGCCGGCCGAAAACCGGCTTCGGCCCACTGAAGACCGGTCGCCCTTGCAAACCCATGTCTCCCCGCCGCGCCGGGTTCCCCCCTCTGGTGCTATAGTGCCCTCCCTGAACGCACGCTTGGGGGACCTCCATGGCGCCTGATCCCTGCACCGCCCTCGTCCCGGCGAGGGACT
>JACPCT010000360.1 GCA_016184445.1 Candidatus Tectimicrobiota bacterium
ATTTCGAAGAAGAGTCTATCCCAGCCTTGCTAGCTGAGTTCGAGGAAAAATTTCGACCGCTCACCGATAAGGAACGACAAGAGTTTCAGAAACCGGAAACTCTAAAAAGAATTAGACGCAATGCCAAAGTTCACTCATTGGCTGATCCTAGCCAAGAGGTCCAAGAAGTGCTGAGCCGCAAAGGGCTTGGTATCGCGGTGATTTCAGATCCGAAAAAAAGTATCATCATTGGCAGCTTTCCAGTCGTAAAATTGACCTTTCCGGGACGAACCAATCTCGCTGATCCAAGCGTTGAGGTATGGCTGCCGATATCTCGGGACGTGGTTGTTGGGGTGGCTCCTTTTCCGAACACGGAGAAACTTGTCGCGATTGCGAATCACGATATCCGTGCGCTCAACTTGCTGATTTCTAAACAAAGCACGATCATCGCCGGGCCTTCGAGGGAATTGATTTCATCACTTTCTACCCCCCGGTGAACCCACGTCGTGGGTACGCACAGCTGTCGCCTCCGCCTCAATCGTCCACGGATCGTGAAACACGCAGGGGCGGCCTTCCGGCCGCCCCTGCTTTGTTCACATCCGACGCTGGGTCCGGGCGAACACGAGGTTCGCCCCTACAGGCTTACTGCACGATCCGCCACTGGCCGTCGTCCTGGCGGCAGGCGGTGCCGTAGGCCGACTGCTGCTGCCCGCCGATGACGACCGTCTCCTGGAACTCCCGGCAGTACTGCCCCAGCTGGTGCTGGAAGGCGGGCCGGGGGACCACCGTCCCGAACGCGCCCGAGCTCGGGCCGCGCCATTCGACCGCGCTCCCCGACCGCATGGATTCCAGGGCCATCTGGGTGCTCTGGTAGGAGAGGCGGCGGTCGTAGACGTCGAGCTGGCGGCCGATGGTGTTGCCGACGAGCGAGCCGAGCAGGATCCCGCCCGCGATGGCGGCCGCCCGCCCCGATCCCGAGCCGATCTGGGCCCCGATCACTCCCCCGCTGATGGCCCCGAGGACGGAGCCGAAGAACTCGTTGGCGCCCGCCGGGTAGTAAACCGGCGCGGGAGCGGAGTACACCACCGGCGGGTAGTAATAATAGGGGGGGTAGTAATGATAATAGGGGGCCGGGTAGAAGACCGGCCAGCCCACCGACACGATGAACCGGCTGTGGCTATGGCGGCGCCACGCCGAGGCCTCGCCCGCGCCCCAGGCCAGGAAGAACAAGGCGGCCAGTGCCACCACCCCGATGCGCTTCATGGTCCATCCTCCCGAGGAACCTTGCGGCCGCTTTTGAAATCCGCTTGGCGGCCCGTGTTTCTTATTTCGACGCCGCCGGGTTCCCTCTCCCCCCAATGTACGCCCGCCGGGGGGCCTCAATCAATCAAACCTTTGGGGAAGCCCCCGGGTTCCAGGGCCGGGATGGACCAAAAACATTGGCAAATCCCGCCACTTGGCCTAGGATTGCGGCCTTCGGGGAGCACGGACTCCAGAATATGCGTCCTCTTCCCGGGAGCACCTAAAGCCCGAAGAAGGCCTTGGCCGTTCCGCTCCACACCTTCTCGGCCTCGCCGGGCGGGAGGCCCAGGCTCTCGACGATCCCGACGTGCCGCTTGATGGGCACCCAGGGGGAATCCGTGGCGAACATCATCCGCCCCGCCCCCATCTGCTGGAGGGCGAAGGCGAGCCCCTCCTCGGAGTGGGAGACGGTGTCGGTGTGGATCCGGGCGAAGTAGTGGCTGGGCGGATGCGGGAGGGTGAGGCTCTGGTCGTCCCGGTAGCGCTGGCTCAGGGAGTCCACCCGCCCGATGAGCACCGGCAGGGTGGCGCCCCCGTGGGGCAGGAGCACCTTGAGCCGCGGGTGGCGCTCCATCGTCCCGCTCAGGATGAGGCGCAGCGCCATCAGGCTCTCGTCGAAGAGGAAGCCAACCATCGGGCCCAGCCAGTAGTCGGAGTAGATGGCGCTCGCCGGGGAGGGCCCGGGGTGGAGCACCAGGGGCGCGCCCCTCTCCTCCAGGATCGACCAGAGGGGCTCGAAGGCGGGGTCGTCCAGCGGGCGCCGGGCGCCCACGTAGGCGAAGACCTGGAGGGCGGCGAAGCGCAGCTCCTTCAGGCAGCGCTCGAGCTCGCGGGCGGCGGCCCTCATGTCCCCGAAGCCGAGGTTGGCCACCCCGCGCAGCTTCCCCGGGTGGGAGGCCACCGCCTCGGCGATGCCGTCGTTGGAGATGCGGGCGAGCTCGTCCGCCTCGCGGGGGACGGGGGCGAGGTCGGGGCCGGGGATGTTGATGCTGAGGAGGGAGAGGTCCACCCCGTTCGCCTCCATCTCCTCGATCTTCATCGGGAGCTCGAGGAGCTTCGGGGCCATGGGGAGCCGGTCGTCCGGGGTGCCCAGGGCCCACCACTGGTCCCCCTTCCTCTCGAAGCGGGGGTAGGCGGAGCGCTCCTTCAGGGCTTTGACGTAGGGGGCGGGCATGTGATGGGTTTGAACGTCTATGCGCATACTTCCCTCCAGCGCGGGGGGTAACGCGGGCTGAGAAAATCACCACCCCCCCAATACCTCCCCCTGAGGGGGAAGGAAAAATCCGCCCCCCTTCAAGGGGGGAGGGAGCGCCCCGCCCAGGCGGCTCGCCGCCTGGGGACCCGGGAAGACGGGCGCGATGGGGGGTACTATCCTAGTCAGGATTCCAGCGGATTATTCTCCCGCTCACGCCATCATGCAACCGGACCGGAGGAATCGGGGATGAAAACGATCGGAGTGGCCGTCATCGGCGCCGGCAACATCGGAACCCTCCGGGCGCACTCGTGCGCCCAGATCCCGCAGATCGACTACCTCGCCGTCTGCGAGAAAGCGCCCGAGAAGCTCGACCGCCTGGCCGAGTCCGTCCGGGCCGACCTGGCCACCCGGCACTACGAGGAGGCCATCCGCAGCGACAAGGTGGGGGCCGTCATCGTCTCGACCGACGAGGAGCACCACCACGGCCCCGCCGCCCTGGCCGCCGAGCTGGGCAAGCCCGTCCTCATCGAGAAGCCCTTCGTCCTCGACCTCCGGGAGGCAGACGACATCCTCGCTAAGGCCAGGAAGAGCGGGGCCGAAGTCTTCGTGGGCTACACCCAGCGCTTCCGCCGCCGCTACCTCCTGGCCAAGCAGGCCGCCCACGCGGGCCAGCTCGGCAACATCGTGATGGCGATGGGGAAGATCTACGTCACCCGCGCCGTGGGCGAGGCCGTGGCCCGCCGCTCCCCCAACACCACCCCCTCGATCAACACCCTCACCTAC
>JACPCT010000361.1 GCA_016184445.1 Candidatus Tectimicrobiota bacterium
CCTCGGCGGGCGAAGTGCTCGAGGCCTTGAACCTGAGCCTCAGCCAGGGCGGGATGCGCGGGATGTTCGTCACCTTCGCCTACGTCGTGCTGAACCCCGCCTCGGGGACCCTGCACGTGGCCAACGCGGGCCATCTGCCCCTGCTCCTGGCCGAAAAGGGAGGCGGGGCCCGCTTCGTGGGGGGCGCGGCGGGCCCGCCGATCGGAATGCTGGGCAAGGCCCTGTACCGGGAGGAGATTTTCGACCTCGCGCCGGGGGACGCCGTGCTCCTCTACTCGGACGGGATCGTGGAGGCGCGGGGGAAGGACCGCGAGCTCTTCGGCGAGGAGCGGCTGCTCGCGGCCGGTGCGGCCGCCCCGCGGGGGGCCGCCGGCCTTCTCGCCGGGGTCCACGGCGCGGTCGAGCGCTTCACCTGGGAGGCCCCACAGGCCGACGACATGACCATGGTCTCCCTTTCCTGGGGGGGATGAGCGCGTGCGGCGCTTCCAGATCGAGGTGCCGTCGGATCCCGCCTTCCTGCGGATGGTCCGGACAGCGGTCGACACGCTTTGCGCCATGGGCGGGATGGAAGAGGATGGCCGCTGCATGATCGTGCTGGCCGTGGATGAGGCCTGCTCGAACATCATCCGCCACAGCTACGACGGCGCGGCGGACAAGCGGATCATCTGCGAGGGGAGGCTGGAGGAGGAGACCGTTTCCTTCATCCTCAGAGATTTTGGCAAGAAGGTGGAGCCCTCTCGCATCCAGCCGCGCGACCTGGCCGACCTGAGGCCCGGCGGGCTGGGTGTCCACTTCATGCGGAAGGTGATGGACAGCGTGGAGTTCGAGGACTGCGGCGCGGCGGGGACGTGCTTGACCATGCGCAAGCGGCTTCCGGCGAACCGGGGGGGGTGAGGATGCAGATCGAGACGAAGGTGATGGGCAAGGCCACCCTGGTCCAGGTGTCGGGGGAGGTGGATATGTCCAACTCGCCCGAGGTCCGCGATACCCTGCTCGGCCTCGCCAAGAAGAAGGTTCCCGCCATCCTGGTGGACCTCGGCGGGGTGACCTACATGGACAGCTCGGGCATCGCCACGCTGGTGGAGGGGCTCCAGGAGACGCTGGGCTATGGCGGCAAGTTCCGCTTGGCGTCCCTCACGCCCAAGGTGAAGCAGGTGTTCGACCTGGCCCGGCTGACGGACGTCTTCGAGATCTTCTCCGATCTGGCAAGCGCGCAGGAGGGGCTCTAGCCGTGCCCGGACGGGAAGAAGCCCTGGCCGCCCTCGGGCGGGCCGCCCTCCACGCCGTGGACGTGGTGCGCGACGTGTGGGCCCTTCTCCGGGACATCGCCTTCTGGCTGTTCATCGCCCCCTGGAAGCGCCAGCGGGCGGGCGTCCGGTGGGAGAGCGTGATCGAGCAGGGGGTGCGGATCGGCTGGGACGCCATCCCCATCGTCGTCCTCATCAATTTCTTCGTGGGCATGATCTCGGCCCTCCAGAGCGCCTCCCTCCTCAAGCGCTTCGGCCAGCTCCTCCTGGTGGCCAACGCCGTGGCCCTCTCCACCACGCGCGAGCTGGGGCCCCTCCTCACGGCGGTCATCGTCGCCGGGCGCAGCGGCTCGGCCTTCACCGCCGAGATCGGGAGCATGAAGATGGCCGAGGAGGTGGACGCCCTCTCGACCATGGGCCTGAACCCGACCCGCTTCCTGATCGTCCCGCGGGTGCTGGCCATGAGCATCGCGGTCCCGCTGCTCACCCTGGCGGCGGACTTCATGGGCATCTTCGGGGGATGGCTGATCGCCGTGACGGTGGTTGACCTGGGCTCGTGGCAGTACCTCCGGCACACGGCCGACGCCATCGACATGGGCGACGTGATGCGGGGCCTCACCAAGAGCTGCGTCTTCGGCGGGATCATCGCCACCGTGGGCTGCTACCTGGGCGTGCACGTGGAGGGAGGGGCGGAGGGAGTGGGGCGGTCGACGACCAACTCGGTGGTGGTTTCGATTTTCCTGGTCATCTTCGCGAACCTGATCTTCACCGCCTTCTTCTACATGATCGAGTGAGCCGATGAACGAGACGGCCGCTGGACGCCAGAGCACTTCCGCTGAATCCGCCCCCGCCCGGGAACCTGTGATCGAGGTGCGCAACCTCGAGACCTATTTCGGGGATCGGCACATCCTCAAGGACGTGAGCTTCGACGTCCTCAGGGGAGAGATCTTCGTCATCCTGGGGGGCAGCGGCAGCGGGAAGTCCACCCTTCTGCGGCACATCATCGGGCTGCTGCGGCCCTCGGGCGGCTCCATCAAGATTTTCGGGCACGAGACGGTGGACATCGGCGAGGAGGAATGGGAGAAGCTCCGCCGCCGGATGGGAGTGCTCTACCAGGGGGGCGCCTTGTTCAACTCCATGTCCGTGGGTGACAATGTGGCGTTGCCTCTGCGGGAGTTCACGGATCTGCCGGAGGCGACCATCGGCATCCAGGTCCGGCTGAAGCTCGGGCTGGTGGACCTGGCGGGGTTCGAGCGCCTGCGGCCGGACCAGCTCTCGGGCGGGATGAAGAAGCGGGCGGGGCTGGCGCGGGCAATCGCCATGGACCCGCAGGTGCTCTTCTTCGATGAGCCCTCGGCGGGGCTGGACCCCATCGCGGGGGCCGGGCTGGACGAGCTCATCCTCCGCCTGCGTGCCACCTTCGGCATGACAATCGTGGTCGTCACCCACGAGATGGAGAGCGTCAAGAAGATCGCCGACCGGGTGCTGATGCTCTTCAAGGGCGAGGCGGTGGCCGTCGGCAGGCTGGACGAGGTGATGAAGAACCCGCACCTGCGCGTCCAGCAGTTCTTCCACCGGCAGGCGGACGAGGAAAAAGTGGATCCCCGGCAGTATCTCGATTACCTGACGGCAGGCGGGAGAAGGGAGCTCTAGGCATGCCCAGGAACAAGGCGCACGAGGTCAAGGTCGGAATCTTTGTGACCGCCGGTCTCGCCGTTTTCGCCCTGTTCGTCATCGTCCTCACCGGGGTCGCCGTGACGGGAGGCGAGGACGAATACCGGGTGCGGTTCCGCAACGTGGCCGGCCTGGAGAACGGCAGCCTCGTGGCCCTGGGGGGCCTGAAGGTGGGCCGGGTCGAGGCCGTGGGGATCGCGAAGGAGGACGCCTCCATGATGGAGGCGGTGATCCGCGTGAAGCGGGGCACCCCCGTCCGCCAGGACAGCAAGGCCGAGGTGACCTCGGTGGGTATCACCGGTTCGATGTACCTCTCGCTCAC
>JACPCT010000319.1 GCA_016184445.1 Candidatus Tectimicrobiota bacterium
TCGTCGTCCTCCACGCCTCGCACGCGAACGCGAGCCTCGACTACGCCGACGTGGTGCTCCCCGCGCCCACGCTGTACGAGGAGGAGGGGAGCGTCACCAACCTGGAGCGGCGGGTGCAGCGGCTGCGCCGGGCGCTCAAGCCCCTGGGCGAGGCGCGGGAGACCTGGCGGGTGTTCGCCGATCTGAGCCGGGCGATGGAGGCTCCCATGAAGGCCCACACCCTCGACGGCGTGCGCCTTCAGGCGCGCCGTCTGGCGCTCGAGTACGCCGGGCCCTTCTCGCGCCTCCCGGAGGAGGGCGTGCTCCTCGCCCGGGAGCGCAGGGGCGCTTTTTGCGCCGCGGCGCTTCCCCCGGCGGCCCCCCCGGCCGGGGAGCTCAGGCTCCTCCTGGCGCCCGCCCTCTGGCTCTCGGGGAGCTTCGCCGCCTCGGCGGGCCACCTGAAGGACATGCCCCGGGCCGCGCTGCGCCTCTCGCCCCCCGACGCCGGCCGGATCGGGGCGGGGGAGGGCGATGAGGCCGAGCTGGAGCTGGGCGGGCGGAGCCTGCGCCTGCCGGTGCGGGTGGACGGCTCCCTTCCGGTGGGACTGGCCCAGGCGCCGGAGGGCTACCTGGCCGCCCTGCGGGGCAGCCTGGACGCAGGCGCCGCGAGGGGCGGGGTCCCGGTGCGGGTGCGGGCCGCTTCGGCCGCCAAGGTGGGGGGCTGAGCGTGGCCGACCTCGCCGTGATGCTGGTCAAGGTTGTGGCCGCCTTCGGGGCGCTGCTCCTGATCGCGGCCTACATGACCTGGGCGGAGCGCCGGGTGCTCGCCCTGGTGCAGGTCCGGGTGGGCCCGAACCGGGTGGGGCCGGCGGGGCTGCTCCAGCCCATCGCCGACGGGATCAAGCTCATGTTCAAGGAGACGGTCATCCCGGCCCAGGCGGACAAGCTGGTCTTCGTCCTGGCGCCCCTCGTCTCCCTCGTGCCCGCCATGGCGGCCATCGCGGTGGTCCCCTTCGGGAGCTCGGTCACCCTCTTCGGCCGCCAGGTGGACCTCGTCGTGGCCGACGTGAACGTGGGCGTCCTCTACATCTTCGCGCTGGGGGGGATCGGGGTGTACGGGGTCGTGCTCGGGGCCTGGGCCTCGAACAGCAAGTACCCCCTCCTGGGCGGGCTGCGCTCGGCGGCCCAGCTCATCAGCTACGAGCTGAGCCTGGGCATGTCGCTCCTGGGGGTGGTGCTCATCACGGGCAGCCTGAGCCTCAAGGACATCGTGGCGGCCCAGGCGGGCTACCCCTTCATCCTGCTCCAGCCCCTGGGGTTCCTCCTGTTCCTCGTCTGCATGCTGGCCGAGACGAACCGGGCGCCCTTCGACCTGCCGGAAGCCGAGAGCGAGTTGACGGGCGGCTTCCACACCGAGTACTCCAGCATGCACTTCGCCATGTATTTCCTCGCCGAGTACTGCAGCATGATCACCCTCTCGGCGGTGGCGGCGACGTTCTTCCTGGGCGGCTGGCGGGGGCCCTTCCTGCCGCCGGTCGTCTGGTTCCTGATCAAGGTGTTCGCCTTCATGTTCTTCTTCATGTGGGTGCGGGCCACCACGCCCCGGCTGCGCTACGATCAGCTGATGGGCTTCGGGTGGAAGGTGCTGCTCCCCCTCGCCATCCTGAACGTGGTGGCGACGGCGGGGGTGCTGGCCCTGCTGGGCTGAGCGGAGGGAGGCGCGATGCTGGCCGAGATCGTGCGGGGGCTTTGGGTCACGCTCAAGCACTCGTGGAGGAGGCGGGTGACGGTCCAGTACCCGGACGAGCGGGAGGAGATGCCCAGGGGCTACCGGGGGCTGCACAAGCTCCTGCGCTGGGAGGACGGGCTCGAGCGCTGCGTGGGCTGCAAGCTGTGCTCGGCCGCCTGCCCGGTGGACTGCATCTTCGTCGAGTCCGCCGAGAACGACCCGGCCCGGCCCGCCTCCAAAGGGGAGCGCTACGCGAGCGTCTACGAGATCAACGAGCTGCGGTGCATCTTCTGCGGCTACTGCGAGGAGGCCTGCCCGGTGGGTGCCATCGTGCTCGGCAACGAGTACGAGTTCTGCGAGGACCACCGCGACAAGTTCCTCTACGAGAAGCAGGACCTCCTGGTGAAGCGCACGGACGACTACCCCGAGCTCAAGGCCCGCTACGACGAGAGGAAGCTCCTCACCTATGTCTAGGGGCCTGCGGGGGGCGGCGCTCCGCCCGGGGAAGGAGGGCCGCTAGTGGCGGGCCAAGCGCTCTTCTACTTCCTGGCCCTCCTGACGGTGGCCGGTTCGGTCGCGGTGGTGGCCCTGCCGAACCCCCTCTACAGCGTCCTGAGCCTCGTGGCGGCGTTCCTGGGGCTGGCGGGGCTCTACCTCTCCCTGAACGCCCAGTTCGTGGCGGTCGTGCAGGTGATCGTCTACGCGGGCGCCATCATGATGCTGTTCCTCTTCGTCGTGATGCTCATCAACCTGGGCCGCGAGGAGAGGCTGCCGCTGCGGCTCCCCATCCAGAAGCTGGCGGGGACGATCATCGGCCTGGGGATCTTCGCGGGGCTGGTGAACCTCTACGTCTCGGCCCCCCTGCTGACCGGGGCGAAGGGGCTCTTCCCCGCCGCCCGGCTGGCGGAGGTGGGGAGCGTGCAGGCGGTGGGGAAGGTGCTCGTCACCCAGTACGTGCTGCCCTTCCAGGCGATGGGGGTGCTGCTGTTCGTGGGGATCGTGGGGGCGGTGGTGCTGGCCCGCAGGCGGACCCGGTAGGGCGGGGAAGCCCGGGCCGGGAGAGGAGGCGCGGTGGCTCCGCTGGAGCATTACCTGATCCTGAGCGCGGCGCTCTTCACCCTGGGGGTGGTGGGCGTGGTGGTGCGCCGCAACGCCATCGTCGTCTTCCTGTGCATCGAGCTCATGCTGAACGGGGCGAACCTGGCCTTCGTGGCCTACGGGAGCTTCCTCGACTCGCTGGACGGCCAGCTCATCGTCTTCTTCGTGATGGCGGTGGCGGCGGCCGAGGCGGCGATCGGGCTGGCGATCGTGGTGCTCATCTACCGCAACCGCGAGTCCACCGACGTGGACGACGTGAATCTGCTGAAGCTCTAGGCGGGGGGGCCGTGCTGACTTCCATCCTGCTGTTACCGCTCGCGGGCGTCCTGGTGAACCTCCTCTTCGGCTGGCGGCGGGGGGAGAAGTTCGCGGGCTGGGTGGCCACGGGGGCCATGGGGCTCGCCTTCCTCGCGGCGGCGTGGGGCTTCCTCTCGCTGCTGGGCCTGCCGCCCGGACAGCGGGCGCTGCGCTCGTTCCTCTTCGAGTGGATCCCGGTGGGCGGCCTCCAGGTGAAGGCGAGCTTCCTGCTGGACCCCCTCTCCTCGGTCATGGCCCTGGTGGTCACGGGGGTGGGCTTCCTCATCCACCTCTACTCGGTGGGCTACATGCACGGCGACCGGGGGGCGGTGCGCTACTTCATCTACCTCAACCTCTTCTCTTTCTCGATGCTCACCCTCGTGCTGGGGGACAACTTCCTGGTGCTGTTCGTGGGCTGGGAGGCGGTGGGGCTGTGCAGCTACCTCCTCATCGGCTTCTGGCACGAGCGCGACTCCGCCGCCGAGGCGGGCAAGAAGGCCTTCGTGGTGAACCGGGTGGGGGACTTCTGCTTCCTGATCGCGCTCTTCCTCGTCTTCAGCCACTTCGGCTCGCTCGACTTCGGGGTGGTGCTGCCCCAGGCGGCCGCGACCCTGGGGGCGGGGAGCGCCGCCGCGACCCTCATCTGCCTGCTGCTCTTCGCGGGGGCCACGGGCAAGAGCGCGCAGATCCCGCTCTACGTCTGGCTGCCGGACGCGATGGAGGGGCCCACCCCTGTGAGCGCCCTCATCCACGCCGCGACCATGGTGACGGCGGGCGTCTACATGGTGGCCCGCATGAGCGCGCTCTTCGCCCTCTCCCCCCTCGCGATGGGGGTGGTGGCCACCATCGGCGCCCTCACCCTCCTGCTGGCGGGCTCGATCGCGGTCGCCCAGAACGACATCAAGCGCGTGCTGGCCTACAGCACGGTGAGCCAGCTGGGCTACATGTTCCTGGCGGCCGGGGTGGGGGCCTACACCGCCGCCATCTTCCACCTGGTGACCCACGCCTTCTTCAAGGCGCTGCTCTTCCTCGGGTCGGGGAGCGTCATCCACGCCCTGCACGGGGAGCAGGACATCCGCCGCATGGGGGGGCTGCGGGCCGGGCTGCCGGTGACGAGCTGGACCTTCACGGTGGGGGGGCTGGCGATCGCCGGGATCTTCCCCTTCGCGGGCTTCTTCAGCAAGGACGCCATCCTCTTCGCGGCCATGACCTCCCCCCACGGGGGCCTCCTCTTCTGGCTGGCGGGGGCGGCGGGGGCCTTCATGACGGCCTTCTACATGTTCCGGCTCATCTTCAAGACCTTCCACGGCAGGTGCTCCCTCCCCATCGAGCAGCAGGCGCGGCTTCACGAGTCGCCCAGGGTGATGCTGCTGCCCCTCCAGGCGCTGGCCGCGCTCTCCATCGCGGGGGGATGGATGGGCCTCCCCCTCATCCGGGGGGCGGACTTCTTCGGGGACTTCCTGGGGCCCGTCTTCGGGAAGGGCGCCGGGGCCCACCACGAGGTGGTCCTCGAGGTGGCGATGATGGCGGTCTCGCTCGCCGTCGCCCTCCTGGGCATCTTCATGGCCTACAACTTCTACATCCGGGGGCAGGGGGCGGGCGCCGCCTACGGACGGCGCTGGCCCCGCCTCTACCGGCTCCTGCTGAACAAGTACTACGTGGACGAGCTCTACGACGGCCTCATCGTCCAGCCCATCAAGCGCGCCTCGATCTGGGCGTGGCGGGCCTTCGAGGACGGCCTGGTCGACGCCGCCGTGAACGGCGCGGGGGCGGCGGTGGAGGCGGCCGGCGGGGCGGTGCGCCGCCTCCAGACCGGCTACGTGAAGAGCTACGCGGTGGCCATGCTCGCGGGCGCCTTCGCGATCCTGGTCTACCTGACCGTGCGCGGCGGCTAGCCGTGGCGCCGCGGCGGGCGATTCATTCTTGAAGTTCCGGTGTTTCCCCCTCTCCCTTTGGGAGAGGGCCGGGGTGAGGGAAGGCCTTGCGGCGGGCGCGGCATTTCCCTCACCTCCTTCCCCTCTCCCAGGGGGAGAGGGGAGCCGAGGCCCGCAAGGGTGTCTTTGCCGGGTGATGGGCTGGTGAGCATCTTGGCGGCTGGCGCCGAGGAGGGGAAGTGGGCGGTTTCGCCTTGCTGAGCTGGATCCTGTTCCTGCCCTGCGCGGGGGGGCTGCTGCTCCTCTTCGTGCGGGACGGGGACGAGGCGGGGAGGAGGCGGGTGCGCCTCGTGGCGTTCGCCTTCTCGCTGGCCACCTTCGCCCTCTCGCTCGCCCTCTACGCGGGCTTCCGCGCCGGGACGGCCCAGATGCAGTTCGTCGAGGCGGCCTCCTGGATGCCTCAGCTCGGGATCGCCTACAAGGTGGGGGTGGACGGCCTGAGCCTCCCCCTGTTGCTGCTGACCACCTTCCTCACCCCCATCGCCATCCTCTTCTCGTGGGAGGACGTGGCCCGCCGGGTGCGCCTCTACCACGTGGCCCTCCTCTTCCTCGAGACGGGGATGATCGGGGTGTTCGTGGCGCTCGACTTCTTCCTCTTCTACGTGTTCTGGGAGGCGATGCTCATCCCCATGTACCTCATCATCGGGGTGTGGGGCGGGCCGCGGCGCATCTACGCGGCGGTCAAGTTCTTCCTCTACACCATGGCGGGCAGCGTGCTGATGCTGATCGCCATCTTGTGGCTCTACTTCGCCCAGGGCGGCCAGACCTTCGACATCCTGGCCCACCTGGACCGGCCGCCCGACCCGGCGCTGCAGGGCTGGCTCTTCGCCGCCTTCGCCCTCTCCTTCGCCATCAAGGTGCCCATGTTCCCCTTCCACACCTGGCTGCCGGACGCCCACGTCGAGGCGCCGACGGCGGGGAGCGTCATCCTGGCCGGGGTGCTCCTCAAGATGGGGACCTACGGCTTCATGCGGCTCGCCATGCCGCTCTTCCCGAGCGCCGCGCGCGACTTCGCCCCCCTCATCCTGGTGCTGGCGGTCATCGGCATCATCTACGGTGCCCTCATGGCCATGGTGCAGGACGACGTGAAGAAGCTCGTCGCCTACTCCTCGGTGAGTCACCTGGGCTTCGTCATGCTGGGGCTCTTCTCCTTCAACCTGCTGGGGGCCTCGGGCGGGGTGCTCCAGATGGTGAACCACGGGGTGAGCACCGGGGCGCTCTTCCTGATCGTGGGGATGCTCTACAGCCGCCGCCACACCCGCCTCATCGCGGACTACGGCGGGATCGCCCGGGTGGCGCCCGCGCTCTCGGCGTTCTTCGTCCTGACGACGCTCAGCAGCATCGGCCTGCCGGGGCTGAACGGCTTCGTCGGGGAGTTCACCATCCTGGCGGGCGCCTTCCAGCGGAGCCCGGGCTTCGCGGCGGTGGGGGCGGCGGGGGTGGTGCTCTCGGCCATCTACATGCTCTGGATGCTCCAGCGGGTGCTCTTCGGGAGCCGGATCTCCCAAGCCAGCCAGGGCCTGCCCGACCTGAGCGCCCGCGAGTGGGCGGTGCTGGTCCCCATGGCGGCGCTGATGTTCTGGATCGGCCTCTACCCCAAGCCCCTGCTCCAGAAGATCGAGCCCTCGGCCCAGGCCTGGCTCGCCCAGGTGGGGCGGCGGGTGCTCCGGGTCGAGGCGCCCGTCCTGGGACTCCCAAGCGGCTTGCCGCTTGGGAGGGGGCCGGCCTCCCGCAGGGCGCCCGCGGCCTGGGCGGAGCGGCTTCGCGAGGGAGGCCGACCGTGACCATCGCCTTCCCGCAGTTTCACTGGGCCTACCTGCTGCCGGTCATCCTGGTGGTGGCGGGGGCCGTCTTCATCCTCTTGTGGGACGCGTTTTTCCCCCAGCGGGAGCGCTCCTTCCTGGTGACCCTCGCCCTGGCGGTGCTGGCCTCGGCGCTGGGCGCTTCCCTCGCGGCCCAGCCGGGGAGCGAGGCGGCCTCGATGGGGGGGATGTACCTCTACGACGGCTTCACGCGCTTCGTCTTCGCCCTCATCCTCTTGTCGAGCTTCCTCTCGGTCCTGCTGGCCGCCGCCCAGCGGAGCCTGGATGAGGCCCCGGCGGGCGACTACCTGGGCCTCATCCTCTTCGCCACCTCGGGCATGATGCTCATGGCGGCCACCCGGAGCCTCCTGATGGTGTTCGTGGGGCTGGAGATCTTCTCGCTCTCGCTCTATGTCCTGGCGGGCTTCCTCAGGGGGCAGCCGGAGGGGAACGAGGCGGCGCTCAAGTACTTCCTGCTGGGCTCGTTCGCCTCGGGCTTCCTCCTCTACGGGATGGCGCTGATCTTCGGGGCGGCGGGCTCGGTGGACCTCATGGAGATCGCCCAGCGGCTGACTACCCACCCCCCGTCGCGGAGCCCCGCCTTCCTGCTGGGGCTGGGCTTCGTGGTGGTGGGCCTGGGCTTCAAGGTGGCGGCCGCGCCCTTCTACATGTGGACGCCGGACGTCTACGAGGGCTCCCCCACGGCGGTCACGGCCTTCATGTCGGTGGGCCCCAAGGTGGCCGCCTTCGCCGCCTTCTTCCGCATCCTGCTGGCGGTGGGCCCCCGGGCGGGGGCGGAGCTGGACGCCATCCTCTGGGTGATGGCCGTCCTCACCATGACGGCGGGGAACGTCTCGGCCATCTGGCAGTCGAACATCAAGCGCATGCTGGCCTACTCGAGCATCGCCCACGCGGGCTACATCCTGGTGGCGCTGGCCGCCGTCCGGCGGGGGAGCGACCTGGCGACCGGGAGCTTCCTCTTCTACATGCTGGTCTACGCCCTCATGAACATGGGCGCCTTCTGCGTGGTGGTGGCGGCGGGGGCCCGGGGGGGGGAGCGCACCCGGATCGAGGACTACGCCGGCCTGGGCTACACCCGGCCCGCCCTGGCCGCCGCGATGGCGCTCTTCATGGTCTCGCTGGCGGGCATCCCTCCCACGGGGGGGTTCGTGGCCAAGTTCTACCTCTTCGGCGCCGCGGTGAAGGCGGGCTTCGTGTGGCTGCCCGTCATCGCGGTGCTCAACAGCGTGGTCTCGGTCTACTACTACCTGCGGCTCGTCGTGCTGATGTACATGCACGAGCCCGGGGAGGCGCCCGCCCGCCCGTCCCTGGGGCCGGGCTGGAGCTACGCCCTGGCGGCCCTGCTGCTGGCGGCCGTGGGGGTGCTGAATTTCGGGATCTTCCCCTCCTCTTTCTTCGAGCTGGCCCTGCGCTCCACGCTGCTGCTGAACTGAACGGGGCGGGGTTGGTTTTGGGCCGGGGCCGTGCTATAGAAGGAGGGCAACGCCGCCGAGAGCGCCCCCGCCCGCCAAGAGCCGGAGGGGGCGGGTTTGCCTGAGAGGGCCCCCTCCGCGCCGGGGAGTGGGGGGCGGCGATTTTCCGCGAGGGAGGCGATGGCGGAGATCCTGGGCGCGTTCTTCCGCGACTACCAGTCGATCAACTCCTACGTGCCGATCTTCATCTTCACCCTGGTGGCCTTCGGCTTCGCGGGGGTGACGCTGGTGGTGGCGCTGCTGGTGCGGCCCCACCGGCCCGACCCGGCGAAGCTCTCCCCCTACGAGTGCGGCATCCCCCCCCTGATGGAGGCGCACGAGCGCTTCTCGATCCGCTTCTACCTGCTGGGCATCCTCTTCCTGCTCTTCGACGTCGAGGCGGTGTTCCTCTTCCCGTGGGCGGTGCAGTACGACTACCTGGGGCTGTTCGGCTTCATCGAGATGATGCTCTTCATCGCGGTTCTGCTGGTGGGCTATTTCTACGCCTGGCGGAAGGAGGCGTTGGAATGGGCATAGTCGAAGGGAAGTTCAGCGACAACTTCGTCACGGCCAGGATCGACAGCTTGGTGGCCTGGGCGCGCAAGAGCGCGCTGTGGCCCATGACGTTCGGCCTGGCCTGCTGCGCAATCGAGATGATGGCCTCGGGCGCCTCGCGGTACGACTTCGATCGCTTCGGCGTCATCTTCCGGGCCACCCCGCGCCAGTCGGACGTGATGATCGTGGCAGGCACGGTGACCCACAAGATGGGGCAGGCCCTGCGGCGGGTGTACGACCAGATGCCCGAGCCCCGCTGGGTGATCGCGATGGGCAACTGCGCCACCTGCGGGGGGCCCTACGCCAACTACGCCGTGATGCAGGGGGTGGACGAGGTCGTCCCCGTGGACGTCTACGTGCCCGGCTGCCCGCCCCGCCCCGAGTCCCTGATGTGGGGCGTCATGCAGCTCCAGAAGAAGATCGAGCAGGAGCGCTACATCCGCCGCAAGGCCTGAGGCGGCCAAGGGAAGCCGATGCCTGACGAAGCCCAGTCGAACGGCCAGGAAGAGGGCTCCGCCCCTGCGGCGGCGCAGGCCCCGCCGGCGCAGGACCTGCGGGAGCTCGTGGAGCGGGAGTACGCGGGCACCATCCTCGAGCAGTCGGCCTACAAGGACATGGCGGACGAGGCCACCCTGGTGGTCCGGCTGGACGCCCTGCCCCAGGTGGGCTCCCTGCTGCGCGACCACCCCTCGGCGCGCTTCCGCCTGCTCTCGGACCTCACGGCGGCCCACTTCCCCGCGGAGGAGCGGCCGTTCCACGTCGTCTATCACCTGTACAGCTTCGACCACAACCGGCGGCTCCGGCTCAAGGTGAAGGCGCACGAGGGAGAGCAGGTGCCCTCGGTCGTGTCCGTCTGGAGCGGGGCCAACTGGATGGAGCGGGAGGTGTTCGACCTGTTCGGCGTGTCCTTCAAGGGCCACCCGGACCTGCGGCGCATCCTCCTCCCCGAGGACTGGGGCAGCCACCCCCTCCGCAAGGACTACCCCCTGGAGGGCCGGGGAGAGCGGGTGTACACCAAGCCCAGGCGCAAGGAATACGGCGAATGAGGGGGGCCGAGTGATGTTCGAGGTGGAGTCCTCCACCCGCATCGAGCGCTCCTCGGTGATGCCCGGCACCGAGGAGCTCATCATCAACATGGGGCCCCAGCACCCGAGCACCCACGGCGTGCTGCGCGTCATCCTGCGCCTCGACGGCGAGACGGTGACGGACTGCGACTGCGACATCGGCTTCCTCCACCGGGGCACCGAGAAGATCGGGGAGAACATCACCTACACGATGTTCATCCCCTACACCGACCGGCTGGACTACATCGCCGCGCCCTCGAGCAACCTCGCTTGGGTGACGGCGGTCGAGAAGCTCTTCGGCTGGGAAATCCCCATGCGGGCCCACTACATCCGCTCCCTGGTGGCGGAGTTCTCCCGCATCTCGAGCCACCTGCTCTGGCTCGCGACCCACGCCCTCGACATCGGGGCGATGACGGTCTTCCTGTGGTGCTTCCGGGAGCGGGAGATGGTGCTCGACCTCTTCGAGACCGCCTTCGGCGCGAGGCTCACGGTGAACGCCTTCCGCCTGGGCGGGCTCTTCCAGGACGTGCCCCAGAAGTTCCTGGACCTCTCGCAGGAGTTCGCCGACCTCTTCCCGGGCCGGATCGGCGACTACGAGACGCTGCTGACCGACAACCGCATCTGGCTCCAGCGCACGCGCGGGATAGGCGTCATCTCGGCGGACGACGCCATCGACCTGAGCCTCACGGGGCCGGTGCTGCGGGGCAGCGGGGTGCGGTGGGACATCCGCCGCGCCGAGCCCTACGCCGCCTACCCCTACCTGGACTTCGTGGTGCCGGTCGGGGAGAACGGGGACGTCTACGACCGCTACCTGGTGCGCATCGAGGAGATGCGCCAGAGCACCCGCATCATCCAGCAGTGCCTCGCCCAGCTGCCCAAGGGGCCGGTGAGCTGCAAGGTGCCGCGCACCATCAAGCCGCCGGCAGGGGAGGTCTACCACAGCATCGAGAACCCCAAGGGCGAGTTCGGCTTCTACCTCGTGAGCGACGGCTCGGAGACCCCCTACCGGGTCCGCATCCGGCCGCCCTCGTTCGTGAACCTGGGCGGCCTGAAGAAGCTGGTGCTGGGCGGCCTGGTGGCGGACGTGGTGGCCATCATCGGCAGCATCGACATCGTCCTGGGCGAGTGCGACCGCTGAGCGCGGGCGCCCGGTGAGCCAGGACGGAAGAGGAGTCCTGCGGTTGGAAATCGCGGCCGAGGCGGTTATCGCCCTGGTGAAGATCGCCGTCGTGCTGGGCGTCGTCTCCCTGGTGGTGGCCTACCTCACCTACCTGGAGCGGAAGATCATCGCCCACATCCAGCAGCGCCTGGGCCCCATGCGGGTGGGCTGGCACGGGCTCCTCCAGCCCATCGCGGACGGGGTCAAGCTCTTCTTGAAGGAGGACATCATCCCCGACAAGGCCGACAAGGTGGTCTTCGTGATCGCCCCCATCATGGTGCTGGTGCCGGCTTTCGTCGAGTACTCGGTGCTGCCCTTCAGCTCGACCTTCTACATCACCCAGGTCAACATCGGCATCTTCTTCATCCTGGCGGTGAGCTCGCTCGGCGTCTTCGGCATCGTGATGGCGGGGTGGGCCTCGAACAGCAAGTACAGCCTCCTGGGCGCGCTGCGGAGCGCCGCCCAGATGCTGAGCTACGAGATCTTCCTGGGCTTCTCGCTCATCGGGCCCCTGATGCTGGCGGGCTCGCTGAACATGCAGAAGATCGTCGAGGCCCAGAGCGACGTCTGGTTCGTCTTCTACCAGCCGCTGGCCTTCGTGGTCTTCTTCATCGCCGCGCTCGCCGAGACGAACCGCGTGCCCTTCGACCTGCCCGAGGCGGAGACCGAGCTGGTGGCGGGCTTCCACACCGAGTACAGCGGCATGAAGTTCGCCTTCTTCTTCCTGGCCGAGTACGCGAACATCATGGTGACCTCCAGCGTGGCCGTCACCCTCTTCTTCGGGGGGTGGAAGGGGATCTCCTGGATCCCGCTGCCGGGCTTCGTGTGGTACGCGCTGAAGCTGGGGGCCATCATCTTCGTCTTCATCTGGCTCCGCGCCACCCTGCCGCGCTACCGCTACGATCAGCTCATGCGGCTGGGCTGGAAGTTCATGTTCCCGCTGGTGATGGCGAACATCTTTTTGACCGGCCTCGTGAAGTACCTCTTCCTCTAGGCCGGGGGAGGCGCGCCTTGGAGCTGGTGTTCTTCTACCTGTTCGCGGCGGGCATCGTGGGGGCCTCGCTCCTGATGGTGACGCGCGCCAACGTCATCCACGCGGCGCTCTCGCTGGTGCTGGCCTTCCTGTTCATGGCGGGGCTCTTCGTCCTGGCGGGGGCCGAGTTCCTGGCGGGGGTGCAGATCCTGATCTACGCCGGGGGCATCATGGTGCTCTACCTTTTCTCCATCATGCTGATGAACGTGGGGGTGGCCGTGCGCCTGCGGCAGTGGCACCGCCAGAGCGCCCTGGCCCTCGCCGCGGCCCTCCTGCTGGCCGCCGAGGTCTGGGTCGTCCTGGGGCGGGGGGGCTACCCGGCCGCCCAGGCGTGGAGCTGGAGGCTGGGCCAGACGCCGGGCAACGTGGAGGCGCTGGGGCAGGTGCTCTACACGAAGTTCCTGTTCCCGTTCGAGGTCGCCTCGGTCCTGCTGCTGGCGGCCATGATCGGGGCGATCGTCCTGGCCAAGCGCCAGATCACCCGCTAGGCCCGGGGGGAGGGGGGGAGCCCATGGTCCCGCTGACGCATTACCTGGCGCTGGGGGCGATCCTCTTCCTGATCGGGGCGGCGGGGGTGATCATGCGCCGGAACGCCATCATGATCCTCCTCAGCATCGAGCTGATGCTGAACTCGGTGAACATCACGTTCGTGGGCTTCGCCCGCCAGTGGGCCGACCTGACCGGCCAGGTGTTCGCCATCTTCGTCATCGCGGTGGCCGCGTGCGAGGCGGCGGTGGGGCTGGCCATCCTGATCTCCCTGAACCGCGACCGCTCGATGGTGAACGTGGACGAGATCAACCTTCTCAAGTGGTAGGGAGCGCATGATCCGCTACGCTTGGCTCATCCCGCTGTTCCCGGTGGTGGGGGTGCTGGTCAACGGCCTCCTGGGCTCCCGCGTCCGGGAGAAGGCGGGCCACGTGGCCTCCCTGATGGCGGGCCTCTCTTTCCTGGCGGCGCTGGGCGTCAGCCGGGAGATGATCATGGGCCCGGGCGGGAGCCACACCGTCACCCTCTGGACCTGGATCACGGCGGGGGACCTCAAGGTCTCGGTCAGCTTCCTGATCGACCCCCTGAGCACCATCATGCTCCTCGTGGTGGCGGGGGTGGG
>JACPCT010000362.1 GCA_016184445.1 Candidatus Tectimicrobiota bacterium
CATCGAGATCCTTGACGAGGTTTTCCCGCGCCGAGAGTTTGATGACGACGTCCACTCCCCTGCCTCCCGTCAGATCCCTGCAGCGGGCCGCGAAATCCTCTCTGCGGTAGTTGATGACTTCGTCCGCTCCCATGCTTCGGCAGAAAGCGGCTTTTTCCTCCGAGCTTGCCGTGGCGTACACGCGGCACCCCGTGAGCTTCGCCAGTTGGATAGCTGCCATTCCCACCCCTCCGGCCCCTCCCTGGACGAGCACGGTCTCGCCCGGTTCCGCGTGCGCCTTGAAGAAGAGCGCGTTCCATGCAGTCCGGAAGGGCAGGGTGATGCCGGCACCTTCTTTGTAGTTGTAGGAATCGGGAAGCACGGCGGCAGTCGCCCCATCCATGCGGACCAGCTCCGCGTAAGCCCCTCCCGCGCAGCGGCCGAAGACGCGCTGCCCGATGCGAAACTCCTTCGCGTCCTCGCCCATTCCCACCACGTCTCCGGCCGCATCCAGGCCGGGGATGTAAGGGCATCCGCCCCCGGCGTGGACGTGCGACCCGGCCCGCGTGGCGACGTCGGAGGGATTCACGCCCGCCGCGCCGAGCTTCACCAGGAGCTCGCCGGGCCCGGGACGCGCGTCCTCGACTTCGTCGAGGCGCATCGGGACATCCAGACCCAATTGATGTACACGCACCGCTCTCATTGCACAGGTCCTCCTTTCCGCACGGGGATGGAATCCGCGGCCAACACCGGGGCCGGCGGGAACCGCTATCCCGGTTCTCAGCTCTCTTTCATCCCGGTTGATTTTCTCCTCCGGGCTTCTCGCAAGGACGGTGATTTGTGGCGGGGTGATACGATGAATTCCCGCATCCGCGCGTCCGGGGCGGCGCGACTGGACGGGCATCGTCTCCCACTCCATGCCAAACCATCGTCAGGTTTTCTCAGGCGGCCACTTTTTGTCGGCAGCCGGGAGGTCCTTGGCTTTGACGCCCTTGAAATCGTAAAATGCATGTGTTTCCTCATAATAATACTTTCTCGGCGTGGGGGTCGCCCACATGGATTTCGGCCTGACGGAAAGCCAAGAAAGGTTGCAGCAGCTGGCACGGCGGTTTGCCCGGGAGGAGGGTCGGCTGGAAGGGGAAGGGACGGCCCATTCTCCGGGCCATATCACCACGGATATGGGCACGGCCGAGGAGGCACCGCTGTCTTTTGGGCCGAGCATGTCACCCGGAACACCGCCCGCTCGCGGGACGATGTTTTCGAGGAGGTGAGCGGGCGATTTTCTAGGTCCGATCTCGCCGAGCTAACCATGGTGATCACCGACTTCAACATGCGTAACCGGTTTCAGGACTCCCTCCGGATCCCGCTCGAGGAGCTGGAGCGCATCGACCGCGCCAAGAGCAGCTGGGGGCAGGACACAAGGGATCTGGCCCGCTACCTCCTAGCATCGTGAGCAATCGGCCCCGGACGGCTCTGGGCCGTCGGAATAAGACCGAAGCCCGGCCCGGGCAAAGGAGGATAGAAGCGGAATGCCCAGGAAGCGATTGGGAGTCGCGGTAGTCGGGGCTGGCCGGATCGGCACCCTCCGGGCGGGCATGGCGGCTTCCCATCCGTCGGTGGATTTCCTCGCCGTCTCTGACAAGGACCCGGTGCGGGCCTCCGTCCTGGCGGAGAGCGTGGCCGCGAATTTCTGCTCGGGCGACAACATGGAGGTCATCTCGCGGCCCGAAGTGAACGCGGTAATCGTCTCGAGCAGCGAGCCCGAACACGCCCTCCCCGTGATCCAGGCCCTGGAAGCGGGGAAGCCAGTGCTGGTGGAAAAACCCATCGCCCTGCGACTCCGGGATGCGGACGAGATGCTCGCCGCCGCCAAGCGCACTGGCGTCGGCCTCCACGTGGGGTACAGCATCCGTTTCCAGCGCCGCTACATCCTGACGAAGGAGCAGATCGCCCAAGGGAAGCTCGGGCGGATCGTCGGCGGGACGGGGAGGCTCTACAACACCCGCGCGCACGGCCTTCAGATCCTCAAGCGCTCCCTCGACGCCACATTCGTGCAGGACGCTCTGACCTACCTCGTGGACCTCTTCTGCTGGTACCTGGAGGGGAACCGCCCCGTGGAGGTCTACGCGCGGGGCCACGGGGTGGTGTACCGCGCGGCGGGCTACGAGGCGGATGAGGTGACCTGGGCCATCGTGAGCTTCGCCGACGGGGCCTCGGTGAGCCTCGGGGTGGGCTATGCCCTGCCGCCGAAGTACCCCATCCACGGCAGGGCCGTGCGGGTGGAGGTCCTGGGAGAGAGGGGCGTGGTGCTCATCGACGAGGACCATAAGGAGAACATCCTCTACACGGAGGATGGGTTCCCGCACGCTTACGTGCCGGGTATCGGTCTGGAGATGGTCTTCCTGACCAGCAACGCCTCGGGGAACACGGCTCTCGGCGATTACTGGGGGCCTTTGGGGGACGAGACGCGATCCTGGCTCGACCATCTTGCGACGGGAAGGCCGTGCCCCCACACGACGGCCGAGCAGGCCCGGCAGACGCTGGAGGTCACGATGGCGATCGAGCGTTCCGCCCGGGCGGGCAAGGCGGTGATGCTGCCGCTCAAGGATGAAGCCTGAGACAGGGAGCGCTCGAAGGTCTCGGCGTGGAGGAGCGGCAAAGTGAAGAACAAGCAGATTGGGGTGGCGGTCATCGGCGCGGGGCGGATTGGCACGCTTCGTGCCCACATGGCGGCTCGTCACCCCTCGGTGCGGTTTCTGGCCGTGTCGGACAAGGATCCGGCGCGCGCGTCCGTCCTGGCCGAGAGCGTCGCAGCGAATTTTTCCTCGGGCAACAACGAGGAAGTCATCTCCCGCCCGGAGGTGGACGCCGTGTTCGTCTCGACCCCTGAGCACGAGCACGCCGAGCCCATCTTACAGGCGCTGCGGCTGCGCAAGCCCGTCTTCGTCGAGAAGCCCATCGCCCTGAGCTTGGAAGACGCGGACAGGATCGTGGCGGCGGCGGAGGAGGCGGGGGTCGATGTGCGGATCGGCTACTCCAGGCGCCACGACAGGCGCTGGATGCTCGCCAAGGAGCAGGTCGTCCGGGGCCGGCTGGGACGCATCCTGGGAGCGACCGCCCGGGTCTACAACACGCGCGCCCAGATGCTGCAAATCCTCGAGCGGTCGCCCGAGGCGACGCCCGTTCTCGACGTCCTGACCTATTACGTGGACATGGCCTGCTGGTTCCTGGAGGGCGTCCGGCC
>JACPCT010000012.1 GCA_016184445.1 Candidatus Tectimicrobiota bacterium
CCCTCTCGGCCTCGGGGCTCAAGGGGTTCCTGAGCAAGTTCCTGAGCGGGGCGCGCGTCAACCTCGTCAACGGGCCCCTGCTGGCCAAGGAGCGGGGCATCGAGGTGGTGGCCTCCACCCGGAGCGGGACGACGATGTACACCAACCTCATCGAGCTCAAGGCGGCGACCGGCGAGGGGGAGCGGTCGGTGGCGGGCGCCCTCGTCCGGGAGGGCGAGCCCCGCATCGTGCAGATCGATCACTTCAGCGTGGACGTGACGCCGGAGGGCTACATGCTCGTCTTCACCAACGAGGACCGGCCCGGCATGATCGGCATGATCGGGACCCTCCTCGGCAGCCACCAGATCAACATCGCCGGCATGCAGCTCGGGCGCACCAAGATGAGCCCCCGGGCGGTCGCCGTGCTCGCCCTCGACGACCCCATCCCGGACGAGGTGATGGAGAAGATCCGCTCCATCCCGAACATCTATGACGCGAAACTCGTCCGCCTCTAACAAGAAGGCCAGCTTTGGCGAGAGTCTCTGGGGGATGAACCGGAACCTCGCCCTGAAGACCATGCCGCCGGGGTCGAAGGTATTCCTCCCCGAGCAGGCCCAGCGCAAGCGCCTCCTGGAGGAGCGGCTGCTGGCGGTCTTCCGGCGGTGGGGCTTCCGCGAGATCGTGACCCCCGTCTTCGAGTTTTACGTCCCGAGCCCCGCCGGAGAGGGCCGCGACGCCCAGACCTTCCGCCAAGTGGACCGCGAGTCGGGCGAGATGCTGGCGCTCCGGGCCGACATGACGCCCCAGATCGCCCGGGTGGCGGGCACCCTGCTGGCCGACCAGCCCCGCCCCCTCCGGCTTTGCTACCTGACGAACGTCTTCCGTCACGCGCACGTGGCCGGCCTTCTCCAGCGGGAGTTCTGGCAGGCGGGCGTCGAGCTCATCGGCCTGATGTCACTCGAGGCCGACGCCGAGATGATCGCCATCGCCGTGGAGTGCCTGCGGACGGCCGGGGTGGAGAAATTCCGGATCTCCCTCAGCCACACCGCATTCCTGCGGGGCCTCCTGGACGCCCTGGGGCTGGAGGGCGCGCGGCGCGGCGAGGTGCTCGACGCCATCGCGCGGAGGGACGCCTCGGGGCTCGGCGCCCTGCTGCGGGACTTTCCGGGGAAGCGGGAGGACGCCCGCCTGCTCCTCGAGCTTCCTTCCCTCTTCGGAGGCAAGGAAGTGCTGGACCGGGCCGCGAAGCGGGCGCGGAACGCCTCCTCCCGGCGGGCTGTCCGCGAGCTCGCGCGCGTGCTCCGGCTCCTGGACTTCTACGGCCTGGCCGACCGGGTGCTCCTGGACCTGAGCGATTTCCGGGATTTCGATTATTATACCGGGGTGATCTTCGAGGGCTTCGTCGAGGGCTCGGGCTACCCGGTCTGCGGCGGGGGGCGCTACGACCGGCTCCTCGGCCTCTACGGGACCGACGGCCACGGTACGGGTTTCGCCCTCGACCTGGATCAGCTCCTTCGCATCGCGCCGGAGGACGGCGCCGCCGCCGAGGGGGCCGATTTCCTGGTGATCGATTTCACGAAGGGAAAACGCATCGGCGTCATGCTGGCCCGCGACCTGCGCGCCCGGGGCTGGCGCGTGGCCCGCGACATCATTCGCCGGGGCCTCGCCGCCTCCCTCGATTACGCGCGGCGCGCGGGGGTGTGGCGCTGCCTGGTGGTGGACGCGCAGGAGTCCCGGAGCGGGCGCGTGCGGCTGCTGGATTCCTCGGGGCGGGAGCTGGGCCGCTGCAAGGCGGCCGAGCTGGCAGGCCGGGTCGGCGAGCGGAACCGAAAGGGGCGTCCGTGACATGAGCGTGCTGGCGGTGCTGGGCGGCCAGTGGGGCGACGAGGGCAAGGGCAAGGTCATCGACTGGCTCGCCGAGCGGGCGGACGTGGTGGCCCGCTACCAGGGAGGCGCGAACGCGGGCCACACCGTCGTCCTGAACGGCAAGCAGTACATCCTCCACCTGGTGCCCACCGGCATCCTGCATCCGGACGTCCGCTGCATCATCGGCTCGGGAGTGGTGGTGGACCCGCTCGCCCTCGTGGAGGAGATCCAGTACCTGCGGGCGCAGGGCGTCGAGGTAGGGGAGAACCTGGCCGTGGGCAAGCGCACCCACCTCATTATGCCCTACCACAAAGTGCTGGACGCCCACATGGAGGACCTGCTCGGCGTCAACCGCATCGGCACCACCGGCCGGGGCATCGGCCCCGCCTATTCCGACAAGGCGGCCCGCCTCGGGGTGCGCGTCTCGGACCTGCTGGATGAGAAGATCCTCACCGAGCGCATCCGGGTGTGCCTGGCCCTCAAGCGGCGCATCCTCGGCGGCATCGGAATCTCGAAGGAGGAGAGCCAGGCCCTCGACGAGGGCTACAACCTGGAGATGTGCCGGAAGGTGCGCGAGATCCTGGCCCCCCACGTGCGCGACACCGAGGCCGAGATCCAGGAGGCGGCCGAGTCCGGCAAGCGGATTCTCCTCGAAGGCGCCCAGGGCGTCCTCCTCGACCTGGACATGGGCACCTATCCCTACGTCACCTCGAGCAACACCGGCGTGGGGGGCGCACTCAGCGGGCTGGGCCTGCCCTACGGCAAGCTGAACGCCGTTCTCGGCGTGATGAAGGCCTACTGTACCCGGGTGGGGCAAGGGCCTTTCCCCACCGAGATCCACGGAGAAGAAGGGGAGCGCCTGCGCTCGGCGGGCGGGGAGTACGGCGCAACCACCGGCCGTCCCCGCCGCTGCGGCTGGTTCGACGCGGTCGCCGCCAGGCACTGCATCCGGGTGACCGGCCTGGACGGTCTCGTCATCACCAAGCTCGACGTGATGGATAACCACGCTGCCATCCAGGTTTGCGTGGCCTACGAGCTGGAGGGCAAGCGCCTCACCTCCTTCCCGGCTGAGATCAACGTCCTCGAGCGGTGCAAGCCGGTCTACGAGGAGTTCCCGGGCTGGATGACTTCAACCTCGGGCGCCCGCGAGTGGGAGGCGCTCCCCCAGCGCGCCCGGGGCTATCTCTCCGCCCTCGAGCGCCTGACAGGCAAGAAGATCTGGCTCATCTCCACGGGGCCGGGGCGGGAGGACACCATCCAGGTGAAGGACCCGTTCGCCGCCTTGCAGGAAAGGGAGCCTAGGCCTTGAGGAGCGGCGTGAGAGGAAGAGGGAATATCCGGCCGCTGGCGTTGTTCCTTCT
>JACPCT010000013.1 GCA_016184445.1 Candidatus Tectimicrobiota bacterium
GAGCGTGGCCGTCTTCGGGGCGGGCGGGGTGGGGCTCAACGCCATCCAGGGGGCGGCCCTGGTGGGGGCCGAACCCATCATCGCGGTGGACATCATGCAAGGGAAGCTCGACCGCGCCCGGAAGTTCGGCGCGACCCACACCATCAATTCCTCGGACGAGAACCCCGTCGAGCGCGTCCGGGAGCTGACCGGGGGCAAGGGGGTGCACTACGCCTTCGAGCTGATCGGGCTGCCCGAGGTGATGGCCACCGCCTTCCGCTGCCTGCGGACGGGCGGCGCGGCGGTGATCGTCGGGATCGCCGACCCCAAGTCCCTCGTGTCCATCTCCCCCGTCTCCCTCGTGACAGAGGAGAAGCGCCTCATCGGCTCCCTCTACGGCTCCTCCGTCCCCCGGCTGGACGTGCCCCGCCTCCTCGACCTCTACATGGCGGGCAAGCTCAACCTGGACGACCTGCTCACGCGCTCCTGGCCCGTCGAGAAGATCAACGAGGCCTACGGCGCCCTCCTGCGCGGGGAGGTGGCCCGGAGCGTGGTGACGTTCGGCTAGGCGCGGCCAATCCCCCCTGGGAGGACGGCATGAAGATCACCCACGTCGAGGCGGATTCCTACGTCATCCCGGTGGAGCTCCCCCGCTTCCCGGAGCCCGTGAAGTCGGACTGCGTCGTCTGCCGGGTCCACACCGACCAGGGCATCACGGGGGTGGGGGCCACCCACCGGGTCAACCGCTTCGCCTGCCGCGAGAACATCCGCCGGGAGCTCGGCCCCTGGCTCGCCGGGAAGGACCCTCTCGCCACCGAGCGCCTCTGGGACCAGATGTTCTGGAAGTTCAACCAGCGGCGCATGACCGGGGTGTGGACCGCCGCCCTGAGCGCCGTGGACATCGCGCTCTGGGACATCAAGGGCAAGGCGCTCGGCCAGCCCGTCTACAAGCTCCTGGGGAACCACTCCGGCGAGGTGGCGGCCTACTGCACCTTCGGGATGCTCGAGTACGGCCGGGAGGAGCAGGCCGAGCTCGCGGCCGGGCTCGTCCGCGCCGGCTGGAGCAGGATCAAGATGAAGGTGTGCGTGCATAACTCCACGGATATCCCCGAGGACGCCGCGCGCGTCATGGCGGTCCGCGAGGCGGTGGGCGGGGACGCCGAGATCATGATGGACGCCAACCACCTCTTCAGCCTCATGCAGGCGAAGGAGCTGGCCCGCCGCTGCGAGCCCTACGGCGTCCGGTGGTTCGAGGAGCCCGTCGCGGGCAACGACGTGAAGGACCTGGTCCAGCTCCGGGCCTCCACCACCATCCCCATCGCCGCCGGCCAGCAGGAGGGCATGCGCTGGCGCCACCGGGACCTCATCGCGGGCGGCGCCGTGGACATCGCCCAGCCGGACGTGGTCTTCGTCGGGGGCTACACCGAGGGCGTGAAGGTGGCCCACCTCGCCCAGGCCTACAACCTCCCCATCGCCACCCACGGCTGGCCTCACCTCAACATGCACCTCGCGGGGGCGGTCTCGAACGGCTGGCGGATGGAGTACCACTTGGAGCCCGCCGGCCTGGACGCCATGCTCTTCAAGGACCCTCCGGTCCCCGAGCGGGGCGTCATGCGCATCCCCGACAAGCCCGGCCTGGGGCTCGACTTCAACGAGGAGCGCGTGCGCCCCTACCGGGACACGTGAGGGCCGCCGGGCTGCCTGCGGTACAGAGGGCCCAGCCTCAGTGCCTCAGGGCGGGCCAGAGGCGCTCGGCGTTCTCGTGGGCGATCAGGCGCGCAGCGCGCTCGCGGAGGGTTCCCAGCGCGGCCCGCCACTCCTGGGCGTCCCAGACGACGGCCCTCCGCCAGAGCCCGGCGAAGACGCCGTCGAAGGCGAGGAGGAAGCGCTCGGGATGGGTTTCGAGGATCTTCTTCCACCCCGGCTCGAGCTCGCCCAACCCGCCTCCTTCTGCGAACATATACGTCCACGGCTCGGGCATCATAGGGCGATAGACGTTGGCGGCCATGCTCAGCTGGAAGTAGACGTTGGGGTGGGCGCGGATGAGGGCCTCGGCCTCCTCCCGCCCGAGCTGCGCCATGTGCATCAGCGTGAAGGCGCGGTCCCGGTGCTTTCTCAGCAGCGCCTCCATCTCGTCGAAGAACTGCTTCCTGCGCGGGTCGCCCTGGTTCCCCAGGTAGCGGAACTCGTAGTGCAGGGTGACGGGCCAGCCCCTGGCCCCGGCGGCCGCGATCGCCTGGGCGACCCTTTCCTCCGAGGCCCTGACGACGATCTCGGGCGCCGTCTGCACGCCGCGGGGGTTGATCTTGGCGGCGTGGTAGAGGAGCAGCTCCTGCATCCCCGCGAAGATCTTCGAGGCCTTGATGTTTTCGAGGTAGTCGGACCATCCGGGCGCGCCCCGGATGTACGGCCGGACCTTGGTCCGCGCCAGCGGGACCACCAGCCCGGGATGCTCGCGCGCCGCCTCCAGAATTTCCTCCTTCGGCCGCTTCAGGCGCGTCGAGAGGAGGACCTTCGAGATGCGGGCCTCCTTGAGAATGCGTACCACTTCGTCGATCTCGATGTCGTCGTCGTACTGGGAGTGGGTGCTGATCATGGGGCCCTCGTAGGCTGCTCCGGCCCCCTTCGCAGCGCCCGAAAGAAGCAGGCCTGCGACGACCAGCGCCATCACGCATTTTGCCAAGGCGCTCTCCTTGAAGTTTCCTGCGCGGCCACCGGGATCGGGACAATCGTATCGCAACCCGCTCACTTTGGAAACGGGGCATGGCGCGCCTGCCGATGGAAGGCGAGATTTGGCGCTCCAGGTCGTATTCTCCGGTCCCATTTCGGCGGGATCACCCCACCATCTCCCATGTGGCCCTTCGGATGAAGCTATTCAAATTCCAAAATGCCGAAAAACCAGCGATCCACAACGGGGCGCCCTGGGTTTTTCCCGGGCCCTCGAAAGGCCGGTGGGACGGCTTGTGGTCCTCCCCTTGTGGCATAATCATGGGATGAGACGCGCGCGCCTTCATTTGCCGGTCCTGATTTTCCTGATGACCTCCCTGGCGGGCTGCACCCTCCGCCAAGCGGTGGCCCGCTCGACGGGCGCGGTGGTGGACGACTTCCTCGCCGCCATGAACGCCGAGCCGGACCCGGTCCACGCCCGCGAGGCGGCGGCCTCCCTCTTCGTGATGATCGAGGGCCTCCTGCGGGCCGACCCCGCGAACGCGGACCTGCGCCGCGC
>JACPCT010000014.1 GCA_016184445.1 Candidatus Tectimicrobiota bacterium
GCTCAGCGAGGCAGAGGGCTTCGCCCTGGCGGAGGCGTTCGGGCTGCGGGCGGTGCCCCACCGCCTGTGCCGGGATGCTGGCGAGGCGGCCCGGGCGGCGCGGGAGATGGGGTATCCGGTGGTGCTCAAGGCCGCCTCCCCGGACGTGCCCCACAAGACGGAGGAGGGTCTCGTATCCGCCCGGCTGGCGGACGAAGCCGCGCTCCGCAGGGCGCACGAGGCCATGGCGGGGCGGCTTAGGTCTCTCTCCGGCCCTCCCCGGGTGGAGGGTTGTTTGGTCGAGAAGTGGATGGAGGGTGGGGTGGAGTTCCTGCTCGGGGTGGTGCGGGACGCGCAGTTCGGCCCCGTCGTGACGGTGGGCCTCGGGGGAGTGGCGGCGGAAGCGCTCGGCGACGTGAGCGCGCGGGTCGCCCCTCTCACGCGGGAGGACGGGGAGGCCATGCTCGGCGAGCTCCGCGCGAGGCACTTGCTCGGCCCCTGCCGGGGGAGGGGGCCGCTGGACCGGGCGGCCCTAGTGGAGGCGATCGTGCGGCTGGGGGCGCTCGCCGAGGCGCTGGGCGGGCACCTGCGGGAGGCGGACATCAACCCCCTCATCGTCCTGCCCGAGGGCGGGGGATGCCTGGCGGCGGACGCTTTGTTCGTCCTGGATCCGGGCTCCTTGGCGGGGGAGGAATCGGGCCGGGGCCGTTGAACCTTCCCGCCTCCTTCCGGGTTTTCTTCGGGAAAGAGGATCTGGAGGAGGAGGGATCTCGGCGCCCGGGGAGGAGAGCCGGTTTGCGGCTCCCGGCGGGTCAAAATTGGCCCGTTGACAGGAAGGGAAACAGCCGCTAACGTTTGCAATATCCTTGTTTGTGAGTCGTGGAAGATAAGCCGCCCAATCGTTTGATTTTCGGGGGCATAGTCTCCCCGCCGGGAATGGGGTGCCTGGATGGTTCAGCTTCTCCGGATCGAGAACCTGCGCACCCATTTCTTCACATCCTCCGGGGTGGTGAAAGCCGTTGACGGAATCTCTTACGACGTGGAGGAAGGGGAGACCGTCGCGCTCGTGGGGGAGTCCGGCTGCGGGAAGTCCGTGAGCGCCCTCTCGATCCTCCGCCTCATTCCCAACCCGCCCGGCCGCATCGTCGAGGGAGCCATCCGGTTCAACGGGCAGGACCTTCTTTCCTTGGCCGATGGCGAGATCCGAAAGGTGCGCGGCCACCAGATCGGGATGATCTTCCAGGAGCCGATGACCTCCCTCAACCCCGTCCTCACCATCGGTCTGCAGCTGACCGAGACGATGGAACATCACCTGGGGCTCTCCCGGCCGGAGGCGGAGAAGCGGGGGATGGAGTATCTGCGCATGGTGGGCATCTCCGAGCCCGAGCGGCGCATCCGGCAGTACCCCCACCACCTGAGCGGGGGGATGCGCCAGCGGGTCATGATCGCCATGGCGCTTTGTTGCGAGCCCAAGCTGATCATCGCCGACGAGCCCACCACCGCCCTGGACGTGACGATCCAGGCCCAAATCCTCGAGCTCATGAAAAACCTCTCCAAGCGGATGCGGGTCGCCCTCATCATCATCACCCACAACCTGGGGGTGGTGGCCCGGTACGCGGACCGGGTGAACGTCATGTACGCGGGCAAGATCATCGAGCGGGGGCCCGCCCGCGCCATCTACTCCCGCCCCTCGCATCCTTATACCCTGGGGCTCCTGCGCTCGGTTCCCCGGCTCGACCGTCCGCGCCGGGAGCGCCTCGACCCCATCGAGGGACAGCCGCCCGACCTGTCGCGGCTGGCGGCGGGCTGCGCTTTCATTCCGCGGTGCCGGTTCGCCATCGAGCGGTGCGCCGCGGAGTACCCGCCGCTCGAGCCCGTCGAGAACGCCCACTTCGCGGCCTGTTGGAAGAAGGATGATCTGCTCCGCCTTTCGGTGAGGGCCTCCTGATGGCCACCGACTTCTCCACCCGCGCGAAGCCGGCCGCCTCCTGGGAAGGGGAGCAGGACGGCGTCCTCCTCGAGGTAAAGGGGCTCAAGAAGCATTTCCCCATCACGGAGGGGGTGCTGGTCCAGAAGGCGATCGCGACCGTGAAAGCGGTCGACGGCGTGAGCTTCTCCATCCGGAGGGGGGAAACCCTGGGGCTCGTCGGCGAGTCGGGCTGCGGCAAGACCACCACGGGAAGGTGCATCCTCCATCTCGACCGCCCGACGGCGGGGGAAGTGATCTTCGAGGGGGTGAATCTCGCCGCCCTGGACGAGAAGGAGCTCCGCGCCTGGCGGCGGAAGATGCAGGTGATCTTCCAGGATCCGTACAGCTCCCTGAATCCGCGGATGAAAATCGGCGACATCATCGAGGAGCCGATGTACGTGCACGGCCTCGCCCCGGGCGGCCGGGAGCGGCGGGAGAGGGTGCGGGAGCTGCTGTCGGTCTGCGGGCTGAACGCCCGGATGGCCGACCGCTATCCGCACGAGATGAGCGGCGGCCAGCGCCAGCGGGTGGGGATCGCCCGGGCCCTGGCTATGAAGCCGGAATTCCTCGTCTGCGACGAGCCGGTCTCGGCCCTGGACGTCTCCATCCAGGCCCAGATCGTCAACCTGCTCGAGGATCTGCGCCAGGAGTACGGGCTGACCTACCTGTTCATCGCCCACGATCTCAGCGTGGTGCGGCACCTGTGCCACCGGGTGGCGGTGATGTACCTGGGCCGGATCGTGGAGATAGCGGACTGCGACGCGCTCTACGAGAATCCCAGGCATCCCTACACCCGGGCCCTGCTTTCGGCGGTTCCAGTTCCGGATCCTGAGGTGGAGCTTCACCGGAAGCTGGAGGTGGTCAAGGGAGAGGTGCCGAGCCCCATCAATCCGCCAGGCGGGTGCGTGTTCCACCCCCGTTGCCCGCTCGCCGTGGACAGCTGCAAGACCCATATCCCAGCGCTCCGGGAGATCGCCCCGGGCCATTGGGTGGCCTGCACGGAGGTCTAGGTGATCGTTTGCCGGTGCCTTGGAGCCGGCGAGGAAGGCAACGCGGCCGTTGCCATATGACCGAGGAGGTTCCAACCATGAAGCATTTTTCGATGAGAACGGCCCTGGTGTTCGGGCTGGCCGCGGCGCTCGCGCTGGCGGGATTCTCCGCCACGGCAGACGCCGCACCCAAGAAGGGAGGGATACTCAAGTACATCATCCCGGCTGAGCCGCCGAGCTATGACGGGCACCGGGAGACCACCTTCG
>JACPCT010000015.1 GCA_016184445.1 Candidatus Tectimicrobiota bacterium
CCCGCGCTTCTCAGGAGCCAGCTTTTCACCCGGGAGCGGAGCTGGGTGGGGGAGAACTTCTTGGTGAGGTAGTCCGACGCCCCGGCGTCGAAGCACTTCTGGACGTCCTTCTCGTGCAGCCGCTTGCCCGTCACCATCAGGATGGGGATTTTCCGGAAGAGCGAGTCCTCGTTCTTGCGGAGGGCGCGGCACACCTGGATCCCGTCCATCTTAGGCAGCCCCCAGTCCAGGATGATGAGGGCGGGGCGCTCCTTCATGGCGAGCTTGATCGCCGCCTCGCCGTCGTGGGCGGTCACGAAGCGAATCGCGTTCTCCGCCTCGAGGGATTTCTTCACGAGCCGCACCATGAGGGGGTCGTCGTCCACGATCAGGATGGTTCCCGAGGACTTCGGCTCCTCATCGGAGAGCCAGGCCGAGCCGGAGGGCGGGACGGCGGCGCGCTGGCGCGGGGCGCCCTCCGGGATCTCGATATCGAGCCCTTCCTCCGCGGCGATGACGCCGAGCTTGCGGCGGGCCTTCTTCACGCTCTCCCTCGCCGCCAGGACGAAGCGCTCGACGTCCTCGTCGGTGCGCAGGGGGTCGTGATGGAAGAGCGCGAGCCGCTTGGCCCCGCCCGCGAGGGCGTATTCGACGGTCTTTTCGAAGGGCGAGTGCCCCCAGCTCACCTTCGCGGGGTACCAGGAACTCCACGTGGCGCCGGTCCTGGAGGTGGAGGGGGAGCGAGCCGGGCTTGCCGTCGAGGGAGAAGAGGGAGTTCGGCTCGTGGTCGGGGATGTAGACGAAGGTGGCGCCGCCCGCCTCGATCCGGAAGGCGAGGGTGAGGGCCGGGTGGTTGGTGTACTGGGTGGTGATGCGGGCGTCCTCGATGTCGAAGGAGCCTTCGCCCAGGTTGTGGTAGTGGACCCCGGCGCCGAACTCTTCGAGGCTGATCGGGAAGTAGCTGTAGGTCATCTGTCCCGCGAGGATGGTCTTGACCTGCTGGTCCATCCCGCCGGGGCCGTAGACGTGCCAGTCGTTGCCGGGGATGAACAGGGGCGTGAAGAAGGGGAAGCCCTGGATGTGATCCCAATGGTAGTGGCTGATGAGGAGGTGGCCCTTGACGGGGGGCTTGCGGGAGGTCACCAGCTCCTGCCCCAGGCCGTGGATGCCCGTCCCGCTGTCGAGGATGAAGAGGGTGCCGTCCGCGGTCTCGACCTCGATGCACGGGGTGTTCCCGCCATAGCGGAGGGTGGTGGGCCCGGGCTTGGCGATGGAGCCGCGCGTTCCCCAAAATCGGACCCGCATCCGCCTACCCCCATGACCGCATGGCGGGCGTGCGCCTCCCCCCGCCCCGGATGCCGGGGCACACCCCGCTAGCGTAGCATCAACTTGTATAATAAAGGAAAAGCGGCTTCTCCGCCAGAAGATATTGGTGAGCAGGATCACACAGGCGCCAACATCGGCCGCCAAAAAGCCGAGGCCCGCTCCGGGCCCCGCTGAGGGATGATGGATTGGCTCCGGCGGTAGGATTCGAACCTACAACCCGTCGGTTAACAGCCGACCGCTCTGCCGTTGAGCTACGCCGGATCGGGCCGCGGGGGAGGCCCCCCGGGCGGACGCCCTAGGCCTTATATGAGGCCCCTCCAGGCCTTGTCAAGACAGGCGCTGCCCTAGAAGCCGTAGTAGCGCGGGTAGCCCTGGGTTTCCCAGAAGCCCCCCAAGTCCTCGTTCAGCAGATAGATGTAGCGCAGGTACTTGGCGCTCTTCCAGCCGACGTTGACGGGGGAGGCCAGGCGCAGGGGCGCGCCGTGCTCCGGTGTGAGCTTCTGGCCGTTGTAGTCGTAGGCCAGCACGTTCTGGGGGTGGAGGGCCTGGGCGAGGTCCAGGGTGACGCTGTAGCGCTCCATCCCCCGGGGGCTCCGCATCAGATCGTCGCACAGGAAGAAGACGTAGCGGCTCTCGGGGCGGATGGGCCGGCGCCCGAGGAGGGAGGCCAGGGCCACCCCCTTCCAGTGGCAGATGGCGCTCCAGCCCTCCACGCAGACGTGCTCCACCGTCTGCTCCAGCGCGGGCATTTGGCGAAGCCGGCCCAGGGTGTACTCGTCTTTCCAGTAGGTCTGGGCCATCCGCCCGTTCTCGAGCCGCGCCTCCCCCACCGTGAGGGTCCACTCCTCCTCGGGCGTCTGGATGAGCTGGGAGCCCGGGGTGGCGACCGAGCCGTTCGGACGCATCTGCTCGGGCTGGACGGCCGAGCGCGGGTAGGTGCGCGCCAGGCGGTAGGGGCTGTCCATGAGGAGCCCCGCCTGGTGGTTCCAGCGGTCGAACCAGCTCAGGACGGCTTGCGCCGTCTCCGACTCATCGAGGCGGGAGCAGCCGGCCATCAGGAGGGAGGAGGCGGCGAGCTTGAGGAAGCCCCGGCGGGTGGGCCGCCGGCCGGGGACGCCGCTCTCTCGGGGCGCGGGGTCCAGGGTCATGGCCGTCTCCTTCAATCCCCGGCGGGCGGCCGCAGGAGCTTGGCGGCGAGCGGTCCCACCAGGACGGCGGTGAGGACGAGCGAGGCCGCGAACAGGGCCGCCGCCCAGCCCGCGAAGCCGAGCTTGAAGCGCGAGAGGCCGGCCGCGGGGCCGTTCAGAAGATAGCCCCCCACGAGGGCCAGGAGGAGATTCGAGAAGAGCACGGCGGCGACCAGCCGTCCCACCAGGAGCCTCCGGCGGGCCAGCTTCGTGGGGATCGGGTTTCCCGCCTCTTGCGTCACGTGGCTGCCTCCATCCGGCGAAGGCGGGCCAGGCGGGAGCGCCGGTCCCAGGCGCGGACGGGCCCCAGCCGCGCCGCGAGGTAGAGCAGGGCGCCGAAGGGCTCCCAGGGGGCGCTCCCCCGGAGGAGCCAGTTCAGGATATCCGCAAGGGCGCTTCCCAGCCACAGCGCCAGGGCGAGCACCGCCAGCTCGGCCAGGGCGCGGCCCGTCCGGCGGGCGAAGGCCCTCTGCCTCGCCCGGAACTCCTCCCGCTCCGCCTTGATCCCCACCACCATCGGCGCGAGCCCCCGCCGCCACCCGTGCGAGAGGACCATGACCAGGTGCCCCGCCGTGAAGAGGGCGAGGAACAGGGCGGCGAGGAAGTGCAGGAACCGGCTCGCCTGGTAGCCGCCCAGCGCCGCCGTCAGGAAGCCGAGCTGGACCGGCTTGTAGACGGCTAGGCCCGTCAGGATGGAGAGGATGCCGGCGAGCACCACCGCATTGTAGGCCAGCTTCTGGATCGGGTTGAACTTCCCCTCGCCGGGAGGGTTGTGAAACGTCCGCAGGGGGTGGCGGAGCATATCGAGAGCCCCGGCGAAGTCCTCCCGCCGGATGCGGTAGTGGCGGCCCTCCTCGGTGAGAAGGAGGAGGAGGAGGTAGGCCAGGCCGTTGAGGGCGTAGGGCCACATCGCCGCGAAGTGCCAGCGCAGCGCCCCGGCGAGCCAGCCCCCGATGCCGAAGCGGCCGGTGATCTCCTGCACAAAGGCCCGGTAGCCCCCGCTCAGCATGATGCCGCCGGGGTCCACGGGCGCCTCCCCGCCCGCCAGGGCGCGGTAGAGCGCCTCCGGCTTGGGGAGGCCGGGGCCGAAGGCGGGGTAGGCCCACCAGATCTGGAGGCCGCTCGCGATCATCAGGAG
>JACPCT010000016.1 GCA_016184445.1 Candidatus Tectimicrobiota bacterium
TGTCCACCCCCAGCCCATAAAGCGCGCCATAGGCCAGCTCCGCCGCGCGGGCGCCCGCCCCCCGGCGGCTCCGCAGGAGGTCCCCCACGCGGAAGGCCTTCGCGCGCGCCAGCTCCTCCTTCCCCACCCCCTTGTCACGCACCCGGGCCACCTCCGCCCGCATGACGCGCAGGGCCTCCTCCTCCGCGCCCGGCGCGGTGGCGGAGAACAGGATGAACGGCCCCCGGTCCAGCGCCTCCTCGCAGGAGACGTTCGACTCGTACGCCAGGCCCCGCCGCTCACGCAGCTCCCAGAACAGGCCGCCGCTCTGGCTCCCGAGCACCGCCGCCACCACCGAGAGCGCGAACCGCCCGGGGTCGGCGAGGGCCGCCCCCAGGAACGCCATCTGGATGTGGGACTGGGAGGCCTCGCCCGCCCGGATGCGGCGCAGGCGCGGCCGCCGGGGCGCTTGGGGCGGAGCGGGCGGCCGGAAGGCCCGCCAGGCGGAAGACTCCCTCCAGCCCTTCCGAAGCCGGCGGGAGAGGGCCCGGGCCAGCTCCCCCGGGTCAAAGTCGCCGGCCGCGCCCAGCACCAGATTCTCCGGCAGGGCCCAGCGGCTCCACTCCCGCCGCAGCCGCGCCCCGCCCGCCCGCGAGAGGGTGAGGCGGCTCCCCATGAGGTGGCGGCCGAAGGGATGCACCCCATACAGGAGGGCCAGGGCGTGCAGGCGGGAGTGCTGGGCGAGGTCGTCGCGGTCCCCGCGCCGCTCGGCGTCGGCTTCGCGGCGCGCGAGGGCAACGTCCTTCTCCTCGAAGGCGGGTTCGCACAGGATCTGGCAAAAGAGATCGGAGATCTCCTCCAACAGATTCGATAGGCCCGAGGCGTAGAGCCCGAAGCTGCTCCGGCCCCCGTTCCCGCCGATCGAGGCGCCCAGGCTGTCCACCCGCCGGCTCATCTCCTCCGAAGGGATGGCGCGGCTCGCCATCGGCGCCGCGTCGGCCATGAGGGAGTGCCACCCCGCGCGCCCCGCTCCCTCCAAGCGCTGCCCGCCCAGGAAGGCCGCGCGCAAGGCGAAGACCCGGGCCTCTCCCCCGGGCAGGACCACGAGCCGCACCCTACGGAAGAGCCGGAACTCGTGCGGCGAGCGGCTTCCTCGCGCCCGGGCCGCCGTCCGAATGCGGGAGCGCGCTTCCTTACGGGGGGACGAAGGCCGCCGCTTCTCCCCATTGGAGGGAAGGAGAGCTTTCCCGCCGCTGCGCAGCGGGGCGAGACCGCGCCGGATCGCCTCCCGGAAGGTCCGCGCGTCCCCTGCGCCGTTCGTCCTGTCCGGGAAAAACACCCCGGCGGTCAGTCCTTCGGGCCTCAGGCAGCGCGCGCCGGCGGAGAGGACTTCTTCGCGCGACACCCGCAGGAGCCTGTCGAGGTAGCGCTCGGCAAAGCGGGCGTCCCCCGCCAGGAGCTGGAAATAGCCCGCCAGGCGGGCGCGCCCGGGGGTGCTCTCGCGGCGGAACTCGAGGTCGGTCCAGAACAGCGTGCGCACGCGCTCCATCTCCTCCGCGGTGGGAGGATGCTCCCGCAGCAGATCGGACGCCGTCTGGAGCATCTCCGCCGCCGCCCACACCGCCCTCCGGGGCTCAGCCACTCCTCCCATGAACAGCAGGCCGGGGCCAGGAGAGAAGAACACGTCGCTCGACACGTCGTGCATCAGGGGGCGGTCCACGCAAAGGCGCTTGTAGAGGCGCGAGCTGTCCCCCGAGCCCAGAAGCATGCTCAGCACATCGAGCGCGGGCGCGTCGGGGTGAGCGAAGGAAGGGACGGCGAAAGCCAGCTCCATGTAGGCGAGGCTCGACCCCCCGCGCAGCGAAAACGATCGCGGCCCCCGTGAAGACGGCGGGGGAACCGCGCGCGGGAAAGAAGCCGCTCCGGCGCTCCACCCGCCATCCAGCTCGGCGAGCTTGTTTTGCACCAGCCGGATGATTGGCTTCTCGGAGATGGGGCCGGCCAGGACGAGCACGGTACGGGCTGGATGGTAGCAGAGGCGGTGGTAGCGCCGAAGGGTATGCCGGTCCAGCCGGCTCACCGACCGGCGCGTGCCGAGGATGGGGCGGCCGAAGGGGTGGCCGCTCCCGAAGGCCCGCCGGTAAAGCTCCTGCTGGAGGCGCTGCTCGGGCTGGTCCTCGGTGCGGCGGATCTCCTCAAGGATCACCCCCCGCTCACGAGCGACCTCGGCTGCGTCGATCTGGGGCCACCAGAGCGATTCCACCAGCGCGTCCAGGCACCGCTCCACCCCACCGGGCAGGCAGGCCAGGTGGTAGTAGGTGGCCTCGTTCAGGGTGTAGGCGTTGACGTCGCCCCCCGCCTCCTCGGCGCGCGCGGCCAGCTCCCCCACGGCGAGGCGGCGGGAGCCCTTGAAGATCATGTGCTCGAGAAAATGAGCGAGGCCTTCCCTCCCCTCATCCTCGGTCAAGCTCCCGGCGGGGAGCCATGCCTGGACGGCCGCCGCCGGAGCATCTGCATCGGGAAGAAAGAGGAGGAGCGGCCCTCCCCTCGGGCGGGCGAGGCGGAGACGGGGGAAGAGGACGCCGCCGATCGAACCCGAGGAGCGCATGCGCCTTCTCACCGGAGTGGAGCCCACGCGGAGGGAGTCCGGCCTCCTTGAGGATGACGAGGACTCTTGACTTCAGGAGTTCCGAGGGTATCATCTCTGCGCGCTTCGTTCATCGGGAAGGCCTCCGCTCGCACACAGGCATCACGGAGGCCGGCCTTTCCTGGAGCGCCGGGAACCTCGCTGCCCCCATTCCAAGCCCTGTCAAGGAGCCCCCTTGCCGTGGAACACATCAAACGCCACATCTTCGTGTGCATCAACCAGCGGCCCCCGAACCATCCCAAGGGATGCTGCCAGTCGAAGGGAAGCATCGAGATCGCCCAGGCCCTCACCGAGGCCATCGAGACGAACGATCTGGGGGGCCATACCGCCCTGGCCGGGGCGACCTGCCTCGGCCCCTGCACCCTGGGGCCCACCGTGGTCGTCTATCCCGAGGGCGTCTGGTACCAGGGCGTGAGGCCGGAGGACGTCCCGGAGCTGGTAGAGGAGCACTTCAAGAACGGCCGGCCCGTCGAGCGGCTCCGCCTGCGCCTGCCGGCGCCGATGGAATAGGCGCCCCTCCCCCCTGTGCGCCGATCACGACGCGCTCTTGAGCCTGCCGGGAAGCA
>JACPCT010000017.1 GCA_016184445.1 Candidatus Tectimicrobiota bacterium
CACCGCCGCTGGCGCCTCCCCCCCGCCGCGAAGCACGGGGGCGTGGACTTCCGCTGCGCGAGGGACGCGGGGCGGTGAGAAGCCGACCGGCGGGGCTTCATCCTTCCCCTCATCTGTGCTAGAGAAGGGCCTTCCGCCGCGCGAGCGGCCTCATCCCAGCGGGGAGCGCGCATGAAGTTCCTAGCCGCCCTGGCCCAGATCGGCCCGACGCTGGGCAACGTCGAGGTCAACTTCGGGATCTTCGAGAAGGCCGTCCGCCAGGCGCGGCGGAAGGGGGCGGAGCTGCTCGTCTTCCCCGAGCTCTCGCTCACCGGCTACTTCCTCAAGGACATGGTGCCCGACGTGGCCGAGCGGACCGGGGGCGAGCTCCTGAGGCGCGTCGCCGCCCTCAGCCGGGACATCGCGCTCGTGGTGGGTTTCGTCGAGGAGTCCGCGCGCCACACCTTCTACAACGCGGGGGCCTACTTCGAGGGCGGGAGGCTCGTCCACCTCCACCGCAAGATTTATCTCCCGACCTACGGCCTCTTCGACGAGCACCGCTACGTCGGGGCGGGCAGCCAGGTGCGGGCCTTCGACACCCGCTTCGGCCGGGCCGCCATCATCGTCTGCGAGGACGCCTGGCACCCCGGCTTGGCCTACGTCGCCTCCCAGGACGGGGCGGACCTGCTCTTCATCCCCTCGGCCAGCCCGGCGCGCGGCCCCCACCGGCGGAAGAGGGCGCCGGGCGCGGCGCCCGGAAGGGGCCCCTCCCTCTCCATCCAGCGCACCTGGCAGTCCTTGAACCGCGCCTACGCGGCGGCCTTTAACCAATACGTTTTCTTCGCCAACCGGGTGGGCTACGAGGACGGCATCCACTTCTGGGGGGGCTCGGAGATCGTCGCCCCCTCCGGCGAGGCGCTGGCCGCCGCCCCCCTGGGCAAGCCGCACCTGCTCACCGCCTGGGTGGACACCGCCGAGGTCCGCCGCTCCCGCGTCATCTCCCCCACGCTCAGGGACGAGAACCTCCACCTCGTCCTGCGGGAGCTTCGCCGCGTCGAGGGCCGCGCGAGGGACTAGGGGCACTCCAAAAAGCGAGGATTTTCGGGCGGCGGCCGCCGCCGCCCGCACGACCGGCCCTTCCCCGGGAGTCCGATGAACGTCTTTGCCCCGGGCGCCGGGCCGGGGCCCCGCCAGCGGTCCCGCGGGCTCGCCCCTCGCCGCGGGGGAGGCCCATCCCGCCCCAGGGGGGGAGGCGGGGATTTCGCTTGGGGGCGCTTGACTTTTTCGCCGGGATGATTTATATATCCAGAAATAGATACGCGGTCAACTTTTACAAAAATGTGATCCACGTCACATTTTGACGCCGGGAGTGGGTTTACATTCGTTTCGGTCTCCAATGGCCAGATCGGGCCCTGCGCCCCTTGAGGCGGAAAAGTGCGGCGGCGGGAGGCGGGAGAAGGAACGCGGCGGGCAGCTGTCATAGGCATGGGCGCGGATAAGTTGATAATAGAACAGTATTATATTATTTGGTCCCGCTGAGCGCCCTTTCCGGCCACCAGCCACCAGGGCCGCTCCGGAGTCCGCCCGGGCGCGGAGGTGAGAGCGGCCTGATTTCGGTGATGTGCCTCACGAGGGAAGCCCCGGCGCCCAAGAAGGGCCGCGGAGGCGGGAGGGCGGAATGGCGCGGTGCTTCTCTCGGATCAGCCTTCGGGCCCGCCTCCTGATGCTGGTCGGGGCCGCGGTCGTCCCCGCCCTCTTTGTCATCCTCTACATCGGACTGGAGCGCCGCCGCGCCGAAATCGCCGAGGCCAGGGAACGCGCGCTCTCCCTGGCCCGGGCCGTCTCCAGCAAACACGAGGACATGATCCTCCAGACCCGCCTCCTCCTGGCCACCCTCGCCCGGCTCCCCGAGGTGCAGGAAGGCAACCGGACGGCCTGCTCCGCCCTGTTCGCCGACCTGATCAAGCAGTTCCCCCGCTACCTCAACCTCGGCGTGGTCGGGGCGGACGGCTTCATCTGGTGCAGTGGCCTCCCGATGGAGAGGCCGGTGGATGCGTCCTTCCGGGAATATTTCCGCCGGGCAATGGCGGCGGGGGGCTTCGCCGCCGGGGGCTATCAGGTCGGGACCATCACCCAGCGGCAATCGCTCAATTTCGGCCATGCGTTCCACGGCGGCTCGGGGGGCATCCAGGGGGTGACGTTCGCCGCGCTGGACCTGGCCTGGCTGGCGGGGGTGGCGGACCGGGGGCTCCTCCCCCCGGGCGGCCGGTTCGCCCTGGTGGACCGGGAGGGGAGGGTTCTGGCCCGGCTGCCCGAGGGCCCAATCGGGGAGCGGCTCGCCCACACTCCCGTCATCCAGCAGAAGATGGCCGGGGAGGGGAAGTCCACCGCCGAGTGGACGGGCAGCCGCGGGGCCTCCTGGCTGACCGGCCTCGCCCAAGTCGGGGATCAGCTGGGCGCGATCTACGCGGTGGTGGACGTTCCGCTGGACGCCGCCTTGCGGGAGGCGCACAACGTCTTCATCCGCAGCCTCCTGGCCCTGGGGGTCATCGCCGTCATCGCCTTCGCCGCCGCCTGGGCCGGAGGCCTGTGGTTCCTCCAGCGGCCCATCGGGCGCCTGCTGGAGAGCGCCCGCCGCATGGCGGAGGGGGACCTGAAGGCGCGCACCGGGCTCCCCCACGAGGGCGCGGAGCTGAACGGGCTGGCCCGGGCCTTCGACGAGATGGCCGGGGCGCTCGAGAACGCGGCCAAGGAGAACCACCGCAAGCAGGAGCTGGTCTTCCGCTCCGAGAAGCTCGCCACCCTGGGCGTCCTGATGGCCGGCGCGGCCCACGAGATCCTCAACCCGGCGAACATCGTCGGCCTCCACGCCCAGCGGCTCATCCGGGACCACCCGGAGGGGAGCCCGGAGCAAAAGTCCGGCGAGGTCATGTGGGCGAGCGTCCAGCGGATCACGGACATCTGCGGCGGGCTGCGGCGCTACTCGCGGGACGACGCGCCGAGGGCCGAGCGGCTCTCCCCCACCCGGGTGGCGGACGGCTGCCTCCAGCTCCTGGCGCACAAGCTCCGGCTGGCCAGCATCCGGGTGACGCGCCTGTTCGAGGACGGGGAGGCGCAGGTCCTCGGCGACCGGAACCGCTTCATGCAGGTCTTCCTCAACCTCATCTCGAACGCCGCGGACGCCATGCCCGGGGGCGGGACCCTCACC
>JACPCT010000018.1 GCA_016184445.1 Candidatus Tectimicrobiota bacterium
GTTGTTCTCACCCGGGACGTTGGCGCCGATAAAGAAGGGGCGCCCGGCGTCCTGTCAAAAACCCGACCGAACCTCCTGCCGCCCGGCGGTAATAGTACTCGCCCATTCCCCCGAGCCGTTCTCGGCAGTCGGCCTGACCCTCTTTTCAAGCTGTAATCCCACCCATTTGAGATCAGTTTCGGGCGCCAGGCAAGGATGGTTCCGGGGTGAAGATGGAGGCGACTTCCGCAGATGTTTCCGGCCAAGGACCTTGCCTTCTACCGCCAGCCTCCTTCGAGCACCGCCGGTCAGCCGGTCCTCCCGCCGCGCGGATGCGCCACGAGGACCCGGTTCTCCCCGAGCAGGCGGTCCACTGCCTTCTGCGGGTCCCGGTTGAGCCGGCCACGGCGACGATGAGAAATTCCAGCGGCCGGAAGGCCCTGTTCAGCAGGCCGATTCTCCCTTTTACGGTCGAGCGCAGGGCGCCATGTTCGCACCCCGACCCCTTCAGAAAAGGGACTTAGCCTTCGGATGAATTTTCGGACGGGACAGGATTCGGCGGAGAGGCTTTCCGCCTACATCGGGAACGGGAGTGCTTCGATGAAACATTCCTGGAAATCCTTGCGCCCGGCCAGCTCCACGTAGCGGGCCTTGCTTTTGAGAGCGGTAGCTCGCTCTAGCTCCGCCCGAGAGAGGAGGGCGAGGCGGGCTCCGCTTGCGGCAGCGTTGTTCACCACCCGGACACGATCGACCGATTTCGGCGGCAGAAGGCCGATCCGGACCGCCCGCTCGGGGCACAGGTGGGTTCCGAAAGCCCCGGCAAGGAAAACCTCGCGAACCTCGCCCCACCGCAGGCCCGCCTCCTGAAGGAGGAGGTCCGCTCCCGCGCGTACCGCCGCCTTCGCCGCCTGAAGCTTGCGCACATCCCATTGGCCCAGGACGACAGGGCCCGGCCTTCCGCCGGGGGCGAGAAGAAACCCCCGCTCACCGTTCCCATCGACGAGCCGCTGGGCCAAGGAATCCGGCAATGCATTCCCCGGCTCGACGGCCTCGCGGAACCTGCCGGATGGGTCGATCACCCCCAAGTCGAGGAGGCCGGCCACTGCTTCGATGAGCCCCGTCCCGCAAATACCTGTCGCGGGCAGCCCTTCGATGGTGCGGAGGGCAAAGTCTCCCTCGCGGACGTCCATCGCGCAAATCGCCCCCGGGGTGGCCCCCATGCCGAAGCGGATCTCGCCTCCCTCGAACGCCGGGCCCGCCGGCGTGGAAGCACACCATATCTCCCCTCCCGGCGCCCCCAGGAGGATTTCAACGTTCGTCCCTAGGTCAAGGGCCAGCGAGACGGACTCCCGCTCCGGCCGGTCAAGCCCGAGGGCGAGCGCCACCCCCACCGCGTCCGCCCCGACGAAGCCGGCGAGCAGCGGCAGGAAATGCGCCTTCGACGAAACGTCCAGGCGGATGCCCAACTCCCGGGGGGAGAACGTCATGCCGTCGGCGGTGAGGGGCATGTAGGGCGCCACACCAAACGATTCCACGGCCATCCCCATGAACAGGTGGTGCATGACGCTGTTTCCGACGAGAACCAGCCCGGCCACCTGGCGCCGACGCGCCCGTATCTGGCGGAGCAGGTCCGTGAGGACCTGGTCGACGTCCCGGCGGACGGCGCGGGTGAGCCCTTCCCCAGCGCCGTTTCCCCCCGCATTTGGAGGGCTGGCGGCAAGCACCCGGGTCATCAGGTCCGCCCCCCACGGCCGCTGGCTGTTGGGCCGCCATGCCTCGGCGAGCAGGGCTCCCGTCTCCAGGTCGAGGAGGTAACCGCACACATTGGTGGTGCCGATGTCCACCACCGCTCCGAGGGCCCTCTGCGAGCTCTCGGCGGGCCAGAGCGGGCGCCCGCCCGGGCTGGCCCACGGGTCAAGACGGAGCGGGATGGAGGTGTCGATGCTCTTGCGGACCGGCCTGTCCTCGGGGCGTGGAGCGAGGACCGCAAGTCTTCCCTGAACCTCGACCTGGCACGCGAGGCGCCATCCCGCGCGCAGTTCCTCGGTCGAGAGCTGGGTGCGCTCGGCGGAATTGGGAGGGGGGAGCCAGCCGGGAGCGGCGCCCGGCCCGGCGGCCGGGTCGAGGGGGATGACCCGGCACCGGGTGCACTTCCCGAAGCCGCCGCAGTCCGTCCCGATGGGGAAGCCGGCCGCCCGGGCGGCCTGAAGGATGGTGGCGCCCCCTGGAACCGAAAAGCAGCAGCCAGGCTCGCCTGGGTTCGGAGGGGCCGCCAGGGGGTTCGCGGGGGAACCGCGCAAAAAGAGAACTTCGAGGAGTCCTTCCGGGTCCTTCTCCCCGGGCACGGGTTCCTCTTCAGTAGCGGCCATATTCCATCGCCGCCTCGAACATCGCGCAAACGTTCCCGGGGGGGACCTCCTCCTGAATGTTGTGGACGAAGTTCAAGACATAGCCGCCGCCGGGAGCGAGGTCACCGACGCGGCGCCTGACCTCCTCGAAGATCTCCTCGCGGGTGCCGAACGGGACCACGCGCCCGGTGTCGATGCCTCCCCAGAAGAAGAGGTCCTTGCCGAACTCCCGCTTGAGGCGTGCCGTATCACCCATGTTCTTCGCGGAGACCTGCACCGGGTTCAGGCCATCAATCCCCGCTTCGATCAAATGGGGGATGAACATGTCGATGCAGCCGTCGCAGTGGTAGAGAAGCTTGGCGTCGGGAGCCATCCGCTTCATCGTATCGAACAGAAGTTTCTGCCGCGGCTTCACGAATTCCTCGTACATCTGCATCGAGATCATCGGGCCGTTCTGGGTGCCGAGGTCGTCCCCAGCGAGGACCACATCGACGCAGTCCTTCGTCTCCATCAGCGCGCGCTGGACGATCTCGAGTTTGATCTCGAGGATCTTGTCGAGGAGGGCGTGGATGAACTTCTTGTTGGTGACGAGGTCGGAATAGAATTCGCCGAATCCCCGCAGCCATTCAGCCTCGGCCCAGAAGCCCGCGCGGGGATAGAAGACCACCGCGTACTCCGTTTCTTCGTGAAGCTTTCGCGCCTTCTCCCAGAGCCCCCGGTAGAGCCCCGGGTCCTTGGGGTCGGGCCATTGGAAGCGGCGGAGCGCTTCGATCGTGCCGTTCCCCTCGTCCTCGAACGGGCCCTTGAGAAGGAAGTAGGAGTTCGACTCCTCGGTGCGCTCCCACTTCACCCCCCACCAGGGCCGCGATGCTGGAGACCGAGGTCGAGCCGAAATCGACCGGGACGCGGTCGCCCTCCCGGTGGTTGACCGCGCGGCGAACACGCTCTCGCGGCGTCAGCTCCCCGTTTTGGGCTGTCATCTCGCCAACCTCCCCTGGGATTCAGATACGCCCGGCTGCAGCCCGTTGCAGAGCACCTTGAAGC
>JACPCT010000019.1 GCA_016184445.1 Candidatus Tectimicrobiota bacterium
AGAACGTCATCGAGCTGGTCAAGGCCTCCGGCCTCAGGGGGCGGGGGGGCGCGGGCTTCCCCTGCGGGCTCAAGTGGAGCTTCGTGCCCCAGAACCTGAACCCCAAGTACCTCGCCGTGAACGGCGACGAGGGCGAGCCCGGCACCTTCAAGGACCGCGAGCTGATGATCCGCGACCCCCACCAGCTCATCGAGGGCATCGTCATCGCCTGCTACGCCGTCGGGATCGCCAAGGCCTACATCTACATCCGCGGGGAGTTCGACGCCTCCTGGCGCGCGGTCGAGCGGGCGCTCGGCGAGGCCTACGCCAAGGGCTACGTGGGGGAGAACATCCTGGGCAGCGGCTTCGGCTGCGACCTCCACCCCCACCGGGGGGCCGGCGCCTACATCTGCGGGGAGGAGACGGGGCTCCTCGAGTCCCTCGAGGGCAAGCGGGGCCACCCCCGCCTCAAGCCCCCCTTCCCGGCCGTGGTGGGGCTCTACGGGAAGCCCACCGTCATCAACAACGTCGAGACCCTCTCGAACCTCCCCCACATCGTGAACAACGGGGCCGAGTGGTTCGCCGGGATCGGCATCGACGAGAAGAACACGGGCACGCGCATGTACTGCGTCTCGGGCCACGTCGAGCGGCCGGGCCTCTACGAGCTGCCCCTCGGCCTCACCTGCGAGGAGATCCTCTGCGAGCACGCGGGGGGCGTCCGCGGGGGGAAGGCGCTCAAGGCGGTCATCCCGGGCGGCGCCAGCGCCCCCGTGCTCACGGCCAAGGAGGTGCTCGGGGACAAGGTGAAGATGGACTTCGACGCCCTCGCCCGGGCCGGGAGCATGGGGGGGAGCGGGGGCGTCATCGTGATGGACGAGACCGCCTGCATGGTCCAGGCGGCGGGGCGGCTGGCCCGCTTCTTCGAGCACGAGTCCTGCGGCCAGTGCTCGGTCTGCCGCGAGGGCACGGGCTGGGTGTCCGAGATCATGGCGCGGGTCGAGTCGGGGCGGGGCCGCCCGGACGACTTGGCGACCCTGGCCTCCATCGACCCCAGCATGCGGGGCAACACCATCTGCGTCCTCTCGGACGCCTGCGCCATGATGTTCGGCGCCTTTCTGAAGAAGTTCCACCGCGAGTTCGAGGCGCACGTCGAGCAGAGCCGCTGCCCGCTGGGCAGCCCCTACCCGGCCTGAACGGGGGCCAGAGGCACAGGATGGCGGACCAGGAGATCACCTTCACCCTGAACGGCGAGACGGTCGCCGCCCGCAAGGGCGAGCCCCTCCTCGAGGCGGCGCTCAGGCGGGGGCTCCACATCCCCCACTTCTGCTACCACCGCTACCTGCCGGTGGTGGGCCAGTGCCGCGCCTGCCTGGTGGACGTCCTGGACGCCGGGAACGGCAAGCCCATCCCCAAGCTCCAGCCCTCCTGCGCCACCCCGGCCGTCCAGGGGATGGTGGTGAGCACGGTGAGCCCCCGGGTCAAGGAGGCCCAGGAGGGGGTGTTCGAGTTCCTCTTGAAGAACCATCCCCTCGACTGCCCGGTGTGCGACCAGGGGGGCGAGTGCCCCCTCCAGGACCAGACCATGGCCTACGCCAAGGCCGTCAGCCGCACCCACGAGCTCCGGCGCATCTACCCGCGCAAGGAGATCAGCGCCTACGTCAAGCCCGAGATGAACCGCTGCGTGCACTGCACCCGGTGCATCCGCTTCAGCCACGACATCGACGGCGGCGGGGAGTTCGGCTGGGCCAACCGCGGCGACCGCACCGAGGTGGGCATCTTCGAGGACCTGCCGCTGACCAGCATCGTCTCGGGCAACGTCATCGACATCTGCCCCGTGGGCGCCCTCACCGACAACAAGTACCGCTTCACCGCCCGCGTCTGGGAGATGGCCCACGCCGAGGGCCCCTGCACCCTCTGCAGCGTCGGGTGCCGCCAGCGCGTCTGGCGCATGGGGGAGGAGCTCAAGCGCGTGACGGCGGGCGAGAACCCCGAGGTGAACGACGCCTGGATCTGCGACGTGGGCCGCTTCGGCTGGAGCGGGGTCCACGCCCAGGAGCGCATCCCGCGGCCCCTGGTCCGCCGCGAGGGGGGCCTCCAGCCCGCCTCCTGGCCGGAGGCCCTGGGCCTCGCCGCCCGCAAGCTCGGCGCCATCCGGCGCGAGAGCGGGGGCGGCGCGATCGCGGGCCTGGGCGGCGCCTGGGCCACCAACGAGTCCGCCTTCCAGTTCGGGGCCTTCTTCCACGAGGTGCTCGGCAGCAGCAACGTCGATTGCCGCATCCACCCCCGCGACGCGGCCCAGACCGAGGCCCAGTTCGCCGCCTTCGGCGGAGCGGGCGGCCTGGGGAGCATCGCGGAGCTCGGCCGGGCGAAGGCCATCCTGCCCGTGGGGAGCGATCCCTTCGAGGAGCACCCCATCCTGGCCCTCCAGGTCCGCAAGGCGGTGCGGGCCGGCGGCTCCGTCGTGAGCGTCCACCCGCGCCGGGTCGACCTGCGCCTGCGCGCGGGGGTCCGGCACCTGAACCCCCTGCCCGGCGAGGCGGCCCGCGCCCTGCGCGCCCTGGCCAAGGCCCTCGCGGGCTCGGGCGCCGCGCCCTCGGGCGAGGGGGCGGAGGCCTACGCCCAGGCCCTCTCCTCCGCCAGCCTCGAAGCCCTCTGCCGCGAGGCCGATCTGGACCCCCAGGAGGTCCAGGGGGCCGCGCGAGCGCTGCGGCCCGAGGGGGGAGAGGTCGTGGTGCTCGCGGGCCCCGGCGCCCAGGACGAGGCGGCCGCCGAGGCGGTGAACCTGGCCCTGCTGCTGCGCGCCGGGCTTCTCTTCGCCTCCGCCGGGCCGAACCTTCAGGGGGCGCTCGACATGGGCCTCCACCCCTGCCTGCTGCCGGGCGGGAGGCCGCTCGGCGACGCCGCCGCCCGCGAGGCCTGCCAGGCCGCCTGGGGGAAGGAGGTGAGCGGGACCCCGGGGCTTCCCGCCGAGGGCGTCTGGGACGCGCTGAACGGCGGGCGGGTGCGCGCCCTCTACCTCTTCGGCTGCGACCCGGCCGCCGAGCATCCCGAGGGGGCGCGGGTGCGGCGGGCGCTCGAGGCGGCGGAGTTCGTCGTCCTCCACGCCTCGCACGCGAACGCGAGCCTCGACTACGCCGACGTGGTGCTCCCCGCGCCCACGCTGTACGAGGAGGAGGGGAGCGTCACCA
>JACPCT010000020.1 GCA_016184445.1 Candidatus Tectimicrobiota bacterium
CACCTCTACAATGTCCGCTTCATGTCCCGCGACCTCTGGGGTCCCGGGGCGGGGGCCCGGGATTCTGTTTATCTCGACATGTGGGACGACTATCTGGACCCCGATGAGCCCTTACGCCGGGCTTAAGAATGAGATTAGACGATGGACGACTTAAAGAACCTGGATGCGATTCCCTCCTTGCCGCGGGATGAAGAGGGACCTGTCTTCCGCGAGCCGTGGGAGGCGCAGGTTTTCTCCATGACCTTGATGCTCCACCAGCAAGGTCACTTCACCTGGAAAGAATGGACGGAATGTTTGGGTGCGGAGATTACAGCGGCCCAAAAGCGGGGAGAACCCGACTTAGGCGATACTTACTACCTGCATTGGCTAGCCGCCCTCGAGAAAATAGTCGCCAAGAAGGGTCTCGTGGCGTCCGATAATCTCCTCCGCCGAAAGGGGGAGTGGGATGCCGCCGCCCGCGCCACCCCCCACGGTCAGCCCATCGTGCTCGGGGGAGAGGGCCGGGAGGGGTAGCCGGCTGCCTCTCCTGCCTCGGCCTCGCCGCCGCCGGGATCGCGGGCCTACTGTCGCCCTCGGGGGAATGGCCAGGCCGCCCTACTGGAACTCCAGCGTCTTGGCCTCCAGCCCCAGCGCGATCTTCCCCACCGTTTCCAGGCAGCGGTCGTTGGCGGGGGGCATGACCACGCCCGCCATGGCGTCCCTGAGGTGGCGCTCGATGGGGAGGGAGCGGGAGAGCCCGCGGCCCCCGCAGAGGCGGATGCCCTGCTCGGCCAGCTCCTTGGCGGCCTCGGTGGCCAGGTACTTGGCCTGGTTCAGGATGAAGGTGAGCTCCTGGCGCCCGAGGTTGCCCCGGAGCGCCCCCGGCTTCTCGGCCGCCCGGCGGGCGTTCTCGAGGAGCATCGACATCTCCCCGATCTGGCGCTGGATGCGGTCCACGTGGGCGAGGGTCGTGTCCATGCCGTGGAAGCGGGTCTTCCTCGCGTAGTTCACGCGGAACTCGTAGGCCGCCTCGGCGATGCCGATGTAGACCGCCGTGTAGCCGAGCGACCAGATGCTCATGTCCTTGCCCAGGATGCTCCCCGGCGCCCCGATGACCTCCCCGGGCTCCACCCGCACGTCGTGGAAGTGGATGGAGTTCGAGGCCGTCCCCCGCATCCCGAGGGTGTCCCAGTCGTCGAGGACCTCGATTCCCTCCCGGCCCGAGGGCACCATGACGTTCAGGAGGCCGTCCTCCAGGCCCTTGGCCCCGTTCAGCAGGCTCCAGGTGAAGTAGTAGGTGGCGCCCGTCGAGAGGGAGCAGAAGTGCTTCTTCCCCGAGAGGCGGTAACCCGCCCCGTCCCGGCGGATGGAGGTGCGCAGCGCCAGCTTGTCCCGGAAGGAGGAGCCCGGCTCGCTCGTGATGGAGGAGAAGATGGCCCCCTTCCCCCGCACCTCCCCGAAGTAGCGCTCCTGCTGGCCGGGCGCGGCGATCTGGAGGAGGAAGTCCACGATGGCGCTGTGCATGTTGAAGATCAGCCCCGTCGAGGCGCAGCCCCGGGCGATCTTCGAGAGGACGGTGACGTAGGTCAGCGAGTCCGCCCCGATGCCGCCGAAGGCCTCCGGCACCATGAGGGCGAGGAGGCCCGCCTCGGCCAGGTCGCGGTAGTTCTCGGAGGGGAAACGGCCCTCCCGGTCCACGGCCTCGGCCCGGGGGGCGATCTTCTCGCGGCTGAGGCGGTCGGCCAGCTCCACCCACCGCTGCATCTCGGGGGGGGACCGGCGGCCCAAGGCGCATGGGGGGCACCTCAGGCCAGGGCCGCCGCGGGCCTCACGAGGGTGACGGGCGCGGTGTCCTGGAGGAGGGGCATCACCTCGCGGCCAAAGATGCCGGCCTCCTCGACGTGGGGCCAGCCGGAGAGGATGAAGGTCTCCACCCCGGCCTGGATGTACTCCTTGAGGGCCCGGGCGATCGTGTCGGGCGTCCCGACGAGGGAGGCCCCGGCCCCCGCGCGCACCGTGTTCACCCCCATCCAGAGGATGTCGGTCACCCAGAGGGAGCCGCGCCTGGCCAGCTCGTTCACCCGCATCTGGCCCGCGCTCCCGGTGCGGTTGCGCATGTCGGCCCAGACCCCGGTGTTGGAGATGTCGCTCCCCTCGATCATGGCCTCGGCCGCGCGGCGGGCCTCCTCACGGGTCTCCCGGCAGACGATGTGGATGCGGATGCCGAACCTGATGTCCTTCTCCCGGCCGAACTCGGCCGCCCGCCGCCTCATGCCGGCGGCGTCCTGGGCGATGGTCTCCAGCTCCACGGCGTACATCATGTGGACGCCGGCGTGCCGGGCCCCCACGCGGCGGCCCGCCTCGGAGCTGCCTCCCAGGTAGATCGCCGGGTGGGGCCTGGAGGCGTGGCCGGGGAAGAAGGAGGCGTCGCGCACGTCGAAGTGCTTGCCCTGGAAGGTGACGGGCCCCCCGCCCCGCCAGAGGGCCTTGACGATCTGGAGGAACTCGTCCGTCCGCTCGTAGCGCTCGTCGTGGGTGAGATGGTCGCCGTAGCGCATCTGGTCCACGGGGGTGGAGCCCGTGACCACGTTCACCGTGACGCGGCCCCCCGTCATGGCGTCCAGGGTGTTGGCCGTCTGGGCGGCGAAGACCGGGCTCGTGAGGCCCGGCCGGAAGGCCACGCGGAACTTGATGCGCTCGGTGTGCTGGGCCACGGCGGCGGCGGCGAGCCAGGCGTCCAGGCAGTGGGTGCCGGTGGGGACGAGGAGGTTCACGAACCCGGCCCGCTCGGCCGCCCGGGCCACCTCGGAGAGGTAGGCGACGGTGGGCTGGCGCTCGGGCTGCTTGGCGTTGATCTTCCAGCCGTCGCCGTTCTTGGCCGAGGGGAGGAACCACGCGTACTCGATGGGCATGGGCGGGCCTCCCGCCGCTTGGTCCCCCGCGGCGGGCCGCAGCGGCCGGGAAGCGGTGCGTTGCGCGTTCCGGCTAGACTAGGGGGCGGCGCTTCCCCGCGCAAGTCCCGGCGCGGGAAGGCCGGCGGGGCCGGGGTTTCCGCCCCCGGGCGCTCTACCGGGAGACCTCGTCGAGAAGGTCCCGCCAGCTTTCCCGTTCTCGGCCTGGCGCCACGAGCGGTTTCAGGCGGAGGCAGCGTTCCCGCAGCTCCCGGTAGAAGGCGGGGTCGCCCTCATCACGTGGAGCCGCGAGCGGGCCAGGATGCGGAGGGCCTCCGGGCGGGGTACCTCCCCCAGCCATTGGTAGCGGGGGTTTGAGGCGGCCTCCTCGCGCGCCTCGGCCTCCATCTCCGGGGAGAGGGCGGCCCCCAGGTGCAGGACCCGGATCCGGGAGGAGGGGCCGAGCAGGCGGGCCGCCCGCGCGGCGCGGAAGGGGTCCTTCACCGGGCGCAGGTGGCCGAGTACGCAGACCTCGATGGCGTCCGCGGAGGGCCGGGGGGGGCGGGCGGGGGGACTGGCGGACTGGTAGATCACCCGCACCTTGGGGCGCAGGCGCGCGGGCAGCTCCTCGCCCCCCAGGGAGTTCAGGACGACGATGCGGCCGGCCATCTCCAGGGATTCCCGCGCGTCGGGGTGGCTGTGGATGTCGCCGTAGAGGTCGGTCCCGGTGAGGGCGAGGACGAGCGGGAGGTCCGGGTGGGCCTCCCGGAAGCGCCGCATCGAGGGGTGGCTCCGCAGGGCGTGGAGGGCCACCATCAGGTCGCAGCGGCGGCCCGCGTACTCCTCCTGGACCGACACCCGGTGGCCCAGCTCCCGCAGGATGCGCGCCCAGCGGTCCGCCGTGACGCGGTTGCCCCGGCGCGAGTTTCGCGGCGCCGGCGTGATGAGGGTGATGTCCATCGGCGGACGAATCCCCCGCTAGGAAAGGGCCCGGCAGGGAAGGAGGCTTCGGCGGGTCAGCATACGCCTCCGGCGCCTCAACCGCCCCCGCCGGCTAGAGGGCGCAGGTGCGGAAGCCGGCGAAGACGTCCCGCCGGTCGGGGGTGAAGTAGTTGCGGTAGTTGGCGCGGATGAGGCGCGAGCGCGTGGCCCAGCAGCCACCGCGGAGGACCTTGCGGGTGCGGAACCACGGCTCAGAGTATTCCTTGTAGGGGTCGGGCGCGAAGCCCGGGAAGGGGAGGAAGTCGCTGCTCGTCCACTCCCAGACGTTCCCGAGCATCTGGCGGCAGCCGAAGGCGCTGTCCCCCGCGGCGTGGGCGCCCACCTCGGCGCAACCCATCCCCCGCCAGTCCAGCCGCGCCTGCTCCGGCGCGGGGGGCTCGTCCCCCCAAGGGTAGCGCCGCTTGCGGGGGGAGAACCCCCCGTCCGGGGCGGGCTCCCCCGTGGCCGCGAGCTCCCACTCCGCTTCGGCCGGGAGCCGCCGCCCGGCCCACCGGCAGTAGGCCTCGGCCTCGTGCCAGCTGACGTGGATCACGGGGCGGTGGGGCTCGAGGGGGACCCAGCGGTCGAAGTCGCGCCGCTGCCAGCCGCCCCCGGCGGCGCGCCTCCAGTAGACGGGATGGAAGGCCCCCTGCCGCTCCCGCCAGGCCCAGCCCGCATCGCTCCACAGCTCCCGCCGCCGGTAGCCGCCGTCGGCCGCGAACCGCGCGAACTCCGCCTGGGTGACGGGCGCCCGGGCGATGGCGAAGGGAGCCACCTCGACGGGGTGGGCCCACTTCTCGTTGTCGAACACGAAGGGCTCATCGCGGGAGGAGCCGAGAAGGTACGTCCCCCCGGGGACGCGGGCGTCGCCCGGGCAGGGGCCGCCGCCGGCCTCGGCGCGGGCGCCGCCGGCGGCGGAGAACCGGGGCGGGGGGTAGCCCAGCGTCTGGCGCATGTAGGTGAAGGCCTCGGTGTGCATGTCCTCGTGATGGAGGGAGTAGAGGACGTGGTAGAGCTCCTCGAGGGAGGATCTCTCCTCTGCGAGGCGGCCAAGGACGCGATCCCTCACCTCGCGCATGTAGGCGTAGGTCTCCTCACGCGGGGGGAGGGGGAGGTCCCAGCGCACGTCGTGCGGGATGGCCATGGAGTCGTAGAGGGCGTCGGCGTCCGCGCGCAGGGCGGGCCGCCCGCCCGCGTGGCGGAGCACCCATTTCTCCTGGAACCAGGCCATGTGGCCGATTTCCCAGAGGAGGGGATTAGTGATGGGGAGATGGGGCCCCAGCATCTGCCCATCGTCGAGGTCGGAGACCGCCTCGAAGGTCCGCTCGCGGGCGTCCTGGGTCCACTCGGCCAGCTTCCGGGGGGACATCGTCATCGGGGGTCCATGGGGCCGGCGTCAGCCCTTCGCGGCTTCCAAGTACTGGAGGCTGAACAGCCGGGCCGGGTCCGTCCAGACCCGCCGCACGGCCAGGCCGCCCTGGGCGGCGAGGGCGGCGAAGTCCTCCAGGGTGTACTTGTGGCAGTTCTCGGTGTGGATGGTCTCGCCCGCCTCGAAGCGGACCTCCATCCCCCCGAGGCGCACCGAGTGGGCGGCCGTCGAGACCAGGTGCATCTCGATCCGGCTCTCGGCGGGGTTGAAGCGCGCCCGGTGGCGGAAGAGGCCGGGCTGGAAGTCGGCCCCCAGCTCCCGGTTGAGGACCGAGAGGATGTTCAGGTTGAAGGCCGCGGTCACCCCCTTGCGGTCGTTGTAGGCGGCCTCGAGCCGCCGGACGTCCTTCATGAGGTCCACCCCGATGAGGAGGCCGCCCCCCGGGCCGCAGGCGTGGGCGGCCCGGCGCAGGAACAGGGAGGCCTCCCTGCGGGTGAAGTTCCCGATGGTGGAGCCCGGGAAGAAGCCGGCCCGCCGGGCGGTCCTTCCGTTCAAGGGGGGCAGGGCGAAGGGGCGGG
>JACPCT010000021.1:0-1791 GCA_016184445.1 Candidatus Tectimicrobiota bacterium
CCCGATAAGGCCAAGTTCCTCCCCGATCACGGCGAAGATGAAGTCGGTATGGGGCTCTGGAAGGTAGAGGAGCTTCTGTTTCCCCTCCCCCAGACCCAGGCCGGTGAGGCCACCCCGGCCCAGGGCGAGAAGGGACTGGACGAGCTGGTAGCCCGTCTCGCGCACGGCCCCAAAGGGATCGAGAAAGGCCAGGATCCGGCGCCGACGCCAGGGCACCGAGAACACCAGCCAGTAGAACACTGGCCCCGCGGTCAGCGCGCATCCCAGCAAGTGGTGCCAGCGTGCCCCCGCGAGGAAAAGCAGCATCCCCGCCGCCAGGGCCAGGAGCATGGCGGTCCCGAGGTCCGGCTGGGCGAGAATGAGGACCACCCCCACCCCCGCGATGAGGACGGGCGGCATGAAACCGTACCGCAGGTCGCCGAGGCGCTCCCCTTTCACGGTGAGGAGATGAGCCAGGAAGAACAAGAACCCGAACTTCGCCGCCTCGGCCGGCTGGAAGGAGAGCGGCCCCAGCACGATCCATCGCCGGGCGCCGCCTGCGGACCGGCCGATACCCGGCACGAAGACGAGCGCCAGGATCACGAACGAGAGTACGAGGACCGGGAAGGCGAGCCGCCTGATCTTCCGCACGTCCATCCGGGCCAGAAGCAGCATCAGGGCGAACCCGACCGCTGCCCACATGACGTGGCGCTTCACGAAATAGAAGGCGTCCCCGTAGCGATCGAGGGCGAGGATCTGGCTCGCGCTGAAGACCATCACCACCCCGAACACGTTGAGCCCCAGGGCGCTGAAGAAGACGATCGGGTCGATCCGCGTCCGGCTCACCGCGCCGCCTCCTTCTCGAGGGCACGCACCGTCTCGCGGAACACCTCGCCCCGGTGGGCGTAGTCGCGGAACTGGTCGAAGCTCGCGCAGGCGGGCGAGAGGAGCACGGTGTCACCCGGCCGGGCGGCCTCGGCGCAGCGGCGGATCGCCTCTTGCAACGTTACGGCCCGCTCGACGGGCACCTTCCCGCGGAAGAAGCGGTCGAAACGCCCCGCCGCCTCCCCAATGAGGACCATCACCCGGACCCGCTTGCGGAGGGGCTCAAGCATGGGGCTCAAGTCGCTCCCCTTGTCCGTCCCCCCGGCGATGAGGAGCACCGGGCCGTCCACGCTCTCCAAGCTCATGATCGTGGCCCCGACGTTGGTGCCCTTCGAATCGTTCACCCATTTCACCCCGCCGATCTCCGCCACCGGCTCCATCCGGTGCGGAAGACCTCGGAAGCGGCGGGCCAGGCGGGCCATGGCGTCCGGGCCCGCGCCCAGGAAGCCCGCCGCCGCGCAGGCCGCGAGGAAATTCTCCAGGTTGTGCACTCCCCGGACGGCCAGTTCCTCGGTCGCGCACACCCGCTCCCGTCCGCCGCCGAGACAGAGGTAGACCCACCCCCCCTCCACGCAGGCGCCTGCCTCGGGGGCTTTGCTCCGGCTGAAAGCCAGTGCCGCCTGCCGACCGCCGACGAGATACCGCGCGGTCAGCGGATCGTCGGCGTTCAGCACCTTGGCGTCGCCAGGACCCTGGTTGGCCAGGAGCCGAGCCTTAACCTCGGCATAGCTGTCAATGTCGGGATGACGGTCGAGGTGATCCGGCGTAACGTTCGTGATCACACCCACCTTGGGCCGCAGGGTGGGGGCCCACTCGAGCTGGAAGCTACTCACCTCGCTCACCACGAAATCCGCCTCGCCGCCCTCCTTCTCCACCACGTCGATCAGGGGCCGGCCGATGTTCCCTCCCACCGGGGCCCGGAAGCCG
>JACPCT010000021.1:1806-5681 GCA_016184445.1 Candidatus Tectimicrobiota bacterium
GAAGCCGGCCTCTTCGAGGATGGCGCCGAGCATGGTGGTCGCGGTCGTCTTCCCGTTCGTCCCGGTCACGGCCGCGATGGGGACCGGGCAAAGCCGCCACGCGAGCTCGATCTCGGTGATGACCTCCGCCCCGGAAGCCACAGCCATTTGGATGAAGCGGTCGGTGGCCGGGATGCCGGGGCTCACCACGAGCAAATCGCACCGGCGGAACGTTTCCTCCCGGTGGCCTCCGAGCTCCAGGGCCACTTCCCCAGGAAGCTCCCCGTGCAGGTCCGGAATCTCCCTCACGTCCGTGGCCACAACTTCCGCCCCCCGCCTGGCAAGGACGGCGGCGGCGGCGCGTCCGGTGCGGGCCATGCCCATCACCACCACGCGGCGAGAAGGGATGCCCTCCGCCCACCCCACCATCCGGCTCTCCAACGCGAGGCTCCTCATCTCAGCTTCAGCGTACTCAGGCTCAGGAGGGCGAGCAGCACCGCCACGATCCAGAACCGGACAGTGACCTTGGGCTCCACCCAGCCTTTCTCCTCGAAGTGGTGATGGAGAGGGGCCATGCGGAAGATGCGCTGACCCGTCGCCTTGAAGGAGAAGACTTGGAGGATGACCGAAAGGGCCTCGATCACGAACAGCCCGCCCACCAGGAACAGCAGGAGCTCCTGCTTGATAGCAAGGGCGATCGTGGCGAGGATCGCGCCCAGCGGGAGCGCGCCCACATCGCCCATGAAGACCTGGGCGGGGTACGCGTTGAACCACAGGAAGCCCAGTCCCGCGCCCACCATGGCGCCGCACCCAGTCCCGCGCCCACCATGGCGCCGCATACCACGGCGAGTTCCCCGCCCCCGCGCACGGGGAGGATCAGCAGGTACTTGGAAATGACCGCGTGGCCGGCCACGTAGCTGAACACCAGGTAGGCGCCGGAGGCGATCATGAGGGGGCCGATGGCCAGCCCGTCGAGACCATCCGTGAGGTTGACGGCGTTGCTGGTGGCCACGATCACCACCCCCGCGTAGAGGATGAACCATGCCCCGATGTCCGGCTGGAGGTTCTTGAAGAATGGGAACATCACCACCGGCTTGAACTGAGGGATCGCCCAGCCGCTGTAGAGCGCGGCCCCCACCATCAAGCCGATGACGCCCTGGCAGAGGAATTTCTGCGAGGGCGGGACCCCCCGCTTGTTCTTCTGGATGACCTTCCGGTAATCGTCCACGAAACCCAGGGCGGCGAAGGCCGCCATCGTGATCAGGACGAGCCAGATGAGGCGGAGGCTCAGATCGGTCCAGAGGAGGGTGGGAAGGGCGATCGCGGAGAGGAGGAGGAGACCGCCCATCGTCGGGGTGCCCTGCTTCGAGAAGTGGCTCTTTGGCCCATCCTCGCGGATTTCCTCGCCGATCTGGAACTTCCGCAGGGCGCGGATGAGGTACGGCCCGATCAGCAGGCACATGAGCAAGGCGGTGAAAGCGGCCACAGCCGTCCGGAACGTGATGAACCGGAACACGTGAAAGACCGAGATCTTATCGCTGAGGCCCACCAGCAGGGAGTAAAGCATCAACCCTCCAAGACCTCCGCTGCCCGCTCCATCCGCATCGAGCGGGAACCCTTGACCAGCACCCAATCCCCCGGCCGCAGGCGGCCCGCCACCCAGGCGGCCGCGCCGGCCGGTTCCTCGAAATGGCGCGCCCGGTCCGCCGGCAGGCCGGACCGGCGGGCCTCCTCCACCGCATGGCCCATCATCGGCCCCACGCCCGCGAGATAATCCGCCGCCCGGGCCGCCGCCCGTCCCACCTCCTGGTGCGCGTCCGGGGCATAAGCGCCCAGTTCCTTCATGTCACCCAGGACAGCGAACAAGCGGCCCTCTTCGCGCAACTGGGCGGCCGTCTCCAGTGCTTGAAGGACGGAGGCCGGGTTCGCGTTGTAGGCATCGTCGATGAGGAAGCACTGCTCCCAGCGGGGAAGCGCGCGGACCTCGAGACGCATCTTGGGGAGCTTGGCCTGCTCCAGTCCCTGGGCGATCTCCTCGACGGAGCAGCCCGCCAGGAAGGCCGCCGCCGCCGCCGCGAGGGCGTTCTGCACGTTGTGCCGGCCCAGCCCCCGCAAGCGGACCCGCGCCCCCTTATCCCCGGCGCAGAGGAGAAAACGCGTCCCCTCCGGAGCGGAGAGGCGGATTTCCTCGCCCCGCACGTCGCATCCATCGGCGAGCCCGAAGGTGAGAACCTCTCCGCCCGCCCTGCGGAAGCGCTGAGCGAGAAGCCGGCTGTGGGGATCATCGGCGCTGAGGGCCGCCCGCCCCCGCGCGCCCATGGTCTCGAGCAGCTCCCCCTTTGCCTCGCGCACCGCCTCGATGGACCCCAGCCCCTCCAGGTGGGCGGGGGCGATGTTGGTGATGAGCCCGATCTGGGGAAGCGTGATCTCGGCCAGGCGGTGGATCTCGCCTGGCCGGTTCATCCCCATCTCGAAGACCGCGCGCACATGCACCGGGCTCAGGCGGAGCACCTGGTGCGGGAGACCGACCAAGTTGTTCAAGTTCCCCTCGCTCTTTAGGGTCTCGGCCCCTTGCGAGAGGATGGAGGCGATCATCTCCTTTGTCGTGGTCTTGCCGTTGCTCCCCGTAACGGCCACGGCCGACACCTCGTGCCGCTCGCGGTGGAAGCGGGCAAGATCCCCCAGCGCCTGGAGGGTGTCCCCCACCTCGATCACGAAGGTTCCCTCGGCGCGGGGGAGAGGCCGGCCTCGCTGGATGAGGACGCCTGCCGCTCCGGCCGCCGCCGCCTTCCCGACGAAATCATGCCCGTCGAAGTTCGGCCCCATCAGCGGGATGAAGAGCTCGCCGGGGGCGAGGGTCCGGCTGTCGGTGCTTACCCCCGACGCCTCCATCTCCTCGCTTCCGCGCGACATGCGGCCGCCCATAGCGCGCGCGATCTGCATGGCAGTAAAGACAGCCACCGTGGCCACCTCGCTCACTTGCCGTACCCCAGGAGGAGAAGCGCCGCGCGCGCCTCTTCGCGGTCGTCAAAGGGGAACCGCTCCCGCCCCACAATCTGATAGGTTTCATGCCCCTTCCCGGCGACGACCACCGTGTCTCCGGGCCGCGCTTCGGCAATGATGGCCCGGATGGCCTCCCGCCGGTCCACGATCGAGCGGGCCCGCTCCCGGCCACCGGGCACGCGATCCACCCCGGCCTCGACTTCGCGCAGGATGGCGGCGGGATCCTCGGTGCGTGGATTGTCCGATGTCATCACGACCCAATCGCTCGCCCGCACGGCCGCCGCGGCCATGAGTGGCCGCTTCCGGCGGTCACGGTCTCCCCCGCAGCCCATGAGGGTGAGAAGCCTCCCCGGGGTGATGGGGCGGGCGAACTCGAGGACGCGCTGCAGCGCGTCCTCGGTATGGGCGTAGTCCACCACCACGAGGAATGGCTGGCCGAGGTTCACCCGTTCGAACCGCCCCGGGACGGCGGGCAGAGCGTGGACCCCATGCGCCACCTCGTCCGCCGACAGCCCCAGGGCGAGGCAGGCCGCCGAAGCGGCGAGGATGTTGCTCACGTTGTGGCGTCCGATGAGGGCGGTCTCGATGCGTGCCATCCCCTTCGGATGGCGAAGCTCGAAGCGCATCCCGTCCGCCGAAAGCGAGATGTTCTCAGCGCCCACCTCCGCCTCGGCCTTCCCTTCCGTCCTGTAGCGCCAGAGGGCACCTCGCGCCCGGGGCGCCATCCGGCGTCCATAGGGGTCGTCCACGTTGATGATGGAGGCGCCCGGGGCGGGCTCGGTGAAGAAGGCCAGCTTGGCCCGGAAATAGGATTCCATGTCCCCGTGGAAGTCGAGGTGGTCCTGGGTCAGGTTGGTGAAGACCGCCGCCGAGAACTCGCAACCCTTCACCCG
>JACPCT010000022.1 GCA_016184445.1 Candidatus Tectimicrobiota bacterium
AGGAGCGCTACGGCAAGCGCATCCCCCCGGGCCAGGCGGTGACGGAGAAGTGGCCCATCCTCCACGAGGGCTCGGTCCCCAAGGCGGATCTCGCCAAGTGGGACTTCCGCGTCTTCGGCGAGGTGGAGGAGGAGCTGCGCTTCACCTACGCGGAGTTCACCTCGCTTCCGGCGACGGAGGTGCGATGCGACATCCACTGCGTGACCCACTGGAGCCGGATGGACAACACCTTCCTCGGCGTCTCCTTCAAGGAGCTCATGAAGCGGGTGCGCCTCAAGCCCGCGGCCCGCTTCGTCATCCTCCATTGCGAGCAGGGCTACACCACCAACCTCCCGCTCGATGCCTGCATGGACGACGACGTCCTCTGGGCCTGGAGGCACGACGGCAAGGACATCGCGCCCGAGCACGGCTGGCCGCTGCGCCTGGTCGTCCCCAAGCGCTACTTCTGGAAGAGCGCCAAGTGGGTGCGCGGGGCGGAGTTCTCCGCGGTGGACAAGCCGGGCTACTGGGAGCGGAACGGCTACCACAACAACGCGGACCCCTTCACGGAGGAGCGCTACTCGTGAGCGCGGGGCTCCGCCGTGGGAGGCCGCCCGTCACCCGAGGGAACTGATTGATGGCCATCGATCCGAAGGTCTTCCGTAGCGCGCTCGGCCGCTTCGCCACGGGCGTCACCGTCGTCACCGTGAAGGACGGAGCCGCGGCCCATGGCATGACGGCCAACGCCTTCTCCTCGGTCTCGCTCGATCCTCCCCTCGTGCTGGTGTGCGTGGACCGCAAGGCGAACAGCCTGGAGATCATCCGCCGTACCAAGCGCTTCGCGATCAACTTCCTGGCCGAGGAGCAGAAGGGGTTCTCGGACTGGTTCGCGGGCAAGGGGCGGGACGCGGCCGATCAGTTCGCCGGCGTCCCCCACGAGGCGGGCGAGAACGGCTCCCCCATCCTGAAGGGCCACATCGGGGCCCTGGAGTGCGGCCTCCACGAGGAGTACGCGGGCGGCGACCATAGCATCTTCCTCGGACGGGTCACGCGCGTGCTCCTGCCCGAGGAGGTCCGCGCCCCGCTCCTCTTCTACGCCAGCGCCTACCGCAAGATGAACATGGGGGCCGCCTTTGACAGCTAGGAAGACCGCCCCCGGAGCTCTCCATTGACCGGATCCGCATCCGCGGAGGGGCGCTTCCACTCGGTCGCCTTCGACCTGTTCGACACCCTGGTGGACTTCGACCCCGCCCGCATGCCCGAAGTGACCATCGATGGGAGGACGGAGCGGACCACCTCCCGCGCCGCCTACGACGCCCTCTACGAAGCGGGCTACCAGCTACCCCACTACCCCGCCTTCCACCTCCTCTGGCTCGACACCTCTAGCCAGGTCTGGGAGGAGCGGGACCGCAGCCCCGAGCACCGGGAGGTCTCCTCCTCCGAGCGCTTCCGGCGGCTGATGGAGCGCCTGGTGGCCGTCCCGCCTTCTGATAAGGCGAAGGCCGGCGAGCTTGCGCGCGATACCCACATGGAGGCCCTCATCGAATCGGCTAGCTTCGATCCGGGCCGCTTCAGGATGCTCAAGCTCATCCGGGAGGCGGGGCTGAGGCTTGCCGTCGTCACGAACTTCGACCACACGCCGGCGGCGCACCAGCTCCTGGAGCGCCGGGGCATCGCGCCCTACATGGACGTCGTCCTGGTCTCAGAGGAGGAGGGCTACCGCAAGCCTTCCCCCCGGCTCTTCCTCAGGGCGGCCGAGCGCCTGGGCGCGGCGCCCGGGGAGGTCCTGTTCGTGGGGGACACCTTCGAGGCGGACGTCGCCGGGCCCCAGGGGGTGGAGATGCCCTGCGCCTGGCTCAACCGCAAGGGCGCTCCGGTCCCGGCGGGCGCCAAGCCGCCCGACTTCGAGATCCGGAGGGTGGAGGAAACCCTCCGGCTCCTCGGCCTCGCGTAGGTGCCGGGCCGTGGCCATCTTCGTTTTCCAGCATACCGACGCGGAGCATCTCGCGCTGCTGGGGGACATTCTCATGCGGCGCCGGATTCCCGTCCGCTACTTCCCTCTCCACCGGGGGTTCTCCCTCCCCCGCCCGGATGAGCTCTGGAGGGAAGGGAAGGGGCTCGTGGTGCTGGGCGGGCCTATGGGGGTCTACGAAACGGACAAGTATCCCTGGATGGGTCCCGAGATGGGGATCATCGGGGAGGCCCTGCGCCGGGATTTTCCCGTCTATGGCCTCTGCCTGGGCAGCCAGCTCATGGCGGGGGCGCTCGGGGCGCGGGTGCGCCCCGGGGAGGAGAAGAAGGAGATCGGCTGGTTCCCGGTGAGCGTCACGGCGGAGGGCGCGCGCGATCCCCTCCTGGCCGGGGAGGGTTCGGTCTTCACGGTGTTCCAGTGGCACGGCGACACCTTCGACCTCCCGAGGGGGGCGGCGCTGCTCGCCTCCTCGGGGCGCTACCCGCGGCAAGCCTTCCGGTCCGGCCGGCGGGGGTACGCCTTCCAGTTCCACCTCGAGGTGGGGCAAGCGGATGTGCGCCGATGGCTCCAGGTGTTCGCGGGCGACCTCGCCTCCCCGCGCTCGGACGCCGACCCCGCCGAGATCCTCGAACGCATGCCGGCCTGCCTGGACGAGCTGAACGCGAGGGCGGAGCGCCTGTTCGGCCGCTGGCTCTCCCTGGCGGGGTACCCATCTGATATTTCGTGACGTGAGTGCATTGCAAGACGCCAGGGAAGGTATTCCACTAGCGGCTTAGGAGGGAAGCTAATGGACTTTCTTGGCGACGCTGAATCGTGCAAAAACTTGGCGCAGGAATTTGCCGTATCACTTTCGAAAGAGGATTTGGCTGAGTTACGCGCCGAGCTTACAGAAAAATCTTGGGAAGAATGGTTAGCTTGGAGGCGCGAGGACGAAAGCATGGTGGTGGAGTACATTTCTGTTCCCCCATCGGTGCGGCGACGACGCAAAGAGTGGCAGGAGCCTGGGTTGCGGCGCCGTTTGTCCCTGGCTGGGATGCGACACTGCCTTGAAGCTGAGGCGTTTTTGGGAGTGATCGAGTCTTGTTGGGTGGAATATGGGGGAACTTATCGCGAAATCGCTATACGGGCCGGACAGGCGTTTTCTAAGCTTTTAGATGAATGGATTAGTAGGAATTTTTTCCAAT
>JACPCT010000165.1 GCA_016184445.1 Candidatus Tectimicrobiota bacterium
GGAGGGGGAGCCGGGGCCGCGCGGGGTGGCTTCCCCCGGCGGGCATCCGCCCAGGGAACAACCTGGCGAGCCTTCCCCCCTAGTCCAGCGGGGTGGGGAGCAGGGTCTCGCCCATCAGGTGGCGGTCCACCGCCTGGGCGCAGGAGCGCCCCTCGGCGATGGCCCAGACGATGAGGGACTGGCCGCGCTGCATGTCGCCGCAGGTGAAGACGCCGGGGACGTTCGTCATCCAGTCCGCGCCGCGCTTGACGTTGCCGCGCTCGTTCAGCTCCACCCCCAGCTCCTCGAGCATCCCCTTCCGCTCGGGGCCCAGGAAGCCCATGGCGAGGAGGACGAGGTCGGCCGGGTACTCCCGGCCGCTGCCGGGCACGTCGGTGAAGCTCATCCGCCCGTTGTCGGCCTTCATCTCGACCGTGACGAGGTGGAGCTTCTTCACCCGGCCGTTCTCCCCCATGAACTTCTTGGTGGAGACGGAGAAGAGCCGCTCGCCGCCCTCCTCGTGAGCCGAGGAGGTCCGGAAGATCTGGGGGTAGAGGGGCCAGGGGTTCGAGGGAGCGCGCTCGTCCGGGGGCCGGGGCAGGAGCTCGAGCTGGAGGACGGAGGCCGCCCCCTGGCGGTGGACCGTGCCCAGGCAGTCGGCCCCGGTGTCGCCGCCCCCGATGATGACGACGTGCTTGCCCTCGGCGGTGATGAACTTCTCGTCGGCGATCGTGTCCCCCTCGCAGCGGCGGTTCTGGAGGGGGAGGTACTCCATCGCGAAGTGGATGCCCTTGAGCTCCCGGCCCGGGATGGGGAGGTCGCGGGGGTGGGTCGCCCCCCCGGCGAGGACCAAGGCGTCGTGCCCGCGGCGGAGCTTCCCGGCCGGGACGTTGACCCCGATGTGGGAGTTGGGGCGGAAGGCTACCCCCTCCTCCTCCATGAGCCGGAGGCGGCGGTCGAGGACGCTCTTCTCCATCTTGAACTCGGGGATGCCGTAGCGCAGCAGCCCGCCGATGCGGTCGGCGCGCTCGTAGACGGTGACGTCGTGGCCCGCGCGGCAGAGCTGCTGGGCGCAGGCCAGGCCCGAGGGCCCCGAGCCCACGACGGCGACCTTCTTGCCGGTGCGCACCTTGGGGAGGACGGGCCTCACCCAGCCCTCCTCGAAGGCACGGTCGATGATGGAGACCTCGATCTGCTTGATGGTCACTGGGTCGCTGTTGATCCCGAGGACGCAGGCCCCCTCGCAGGGAGCGGGGCAGAGCCGGCCGGTGAACTCGGGGAAGTTGTTGGTGGCGTGGAGGCGGTCGATCGCGTCGCGCCAGCGGTTGCGGTAGATGAGGTCGTTCCAGTCGGGGATGAGGTTCCCGAGCGGGCACCCGTCGTGGCAGAAGGGGATGCCGCAGTCCATGCACCGGGCGCCCTGCTTCTGGAGCTTCTCCTGCGCGAAGGGCAGGTAGACCTCCCGCCAGTCGCGCAGCCGCAGATCGACGGGGCGGCGCTTGGGCGTCTCCCGCTGGAACTCGACGAAGCCGGTCGGCTTACCCATGGGCCCCCTCCATCACCGCGACCTCCCAGGGGATGCCCTCCTCCTTGGCCCGCTGCATCGCGGTGAGCGCCCGCTTGTAGTCGCGCGGCATGACCTTCACGAACTTCGGCTGGCATTCGGCCCACCGGGCGAGGACGCGCTGCGCCACCTCGCTGGCCGTGTAATTGGCGTGGCTGCGGATCAGGGTCTTCACCTCCTCGACGTCGTCGGGGGCCACCAGCTCCTCCAGGTCCACCATCTCCATGTTGCAGCGGCGCCGGAAGCCGCCCGCCTCGTCGAGGACGTAGGCGACCCCGCCGGACATGCCGGCCGCGAAGTTGCGGCCCGAGCGGCCCAGCACCACGACCCGGCCGCCCGTCATGTACTCGCAGCCGTGGTCCCCCACGCCCTCCACCACCGCGTGGGCGCCGCTGTTGCGCACGCAGAAGCGCTCGCCGGCGATGCCGCGGAAGTAGGCCTCCCCGCCCGTGGCCCCGTAGAGGGCCACGTTGCCGATGAGGATGTTCCTCTCGGCCGCGAAGCTGGACTCCTTGGGGGGGAAAACGATGAGCTTCCCGCCCGAGAGGCCCTTGCCGATGTAGTCGTTCGAGTCGCCCTCGAGGGTGAGGGTGATCCCCCTGGGGACGAAGGCGCCGAAGCTCTGCCCGGCCGACCCCTTGAAGTGGATGGAGATGGTATCCTCCGGCAGCCCCTGGGCGCCGTGCCGCTTGGAGATCTCGGAGCCCAGGATGGTGCCCACCGTGCGGTTCACGTTCTCGATGCGGAGGTGGAGGGTCACGGGCGCCTTCTTCTCGATCGCCTCCCGGCAGGCCGGGACGATGGTGGTCGCGTCGAGGGTCCGCTCGAGGCCGTGGTCCTGGCCGCGCACGCAGCGGATGGCGACGCCCGGGCCCATGTCGGGCTTGTGGAGGATGGCCGAGTAGTCGAGCCCCTTGGCCTTCCAGTGGTCGAGCGCCTTGCGCACGTTGAGCCGGTCCACCCGGCCGATCATCTCCTCCATGGTGCGGAAGCCCAGCAGCGACATGTACTCCCTCACCTCCTCCGCGATGAAGCGGAAGAAGTTCTCGACGAACTCGGGCTTGCCGGTGAAGCGCTTGCGGAGCTCGGGGTCCTGGGTGGCGACGCCGACCGGGCAGGTGTTCAGGTGGCAGACCCGCATCATGACGCAGCCCATGACCACGAGGGGGGCGGTGGCGAAGCCGAACTCGTCCGCCCCCAGCAGGGCGCCGATCACCACGTCCCGGCCCGTCTTCAGCTGGCCGTCCACCTGGACGATGATCCGGTCGCGCAGCTTGTTCAGCACCAAGACCTGCTGGGTCTCGGCGAGGCCGAGTTCCCAGGGGGTGCCGGCGTGCTTGATACTGGTGATGGGGGAGGCGCCGGTGCCGCCGTCGTGCCCCGAGATGAGGACGACGTCGGAGTGCGCCTTGGCCACTCCCGCCGCGACGGTGCCCACGCCCACCTCGGAGACGAGCTTCACGTGGATGCGCGCCCGGGAGTTGGAGTTCTTGAGGTCGTAGATGAGCTGGGCCAGGTCCTCGATCGAGTAGATGTCGTGGTGCGGGGGGGGCGAGATGAGCCCCACGCCGGGAGTGGAGAAGCGCA
>JACPCT010000166.1 GCA_016184445.1 Candidatus Tectimicrobiota bacterium
AGGATGATGTGGGTGCGGAGCCCCGCCGGCTGGTTGTTGCGCTCGCGCTCGAAACCGATGAGCCCCCCGAGGAAGGCGGCCTCGATGAGGCGGACAAAGGTCCAGAGCTGCTCCACCGCCTACTTCACGCCCGAGGGCCGGGGGCGCGCCTTGCGCTTCTGGATGGCCTGCGCCACCTGGCCGGGGCTCTTGCCGTTCAGCGGGATGCCGTAGACCTCGCCCACGCGGGTGTGCTGGTCCATCAGGCGCATGAAGGCGACGCCGGAGATCTCGGCGAGCACCATCTCGCAGGTGCTGAAGATGGTGCAGCCCTCGACGAGGTGGCCGCCGAAGCAGGTCGCCTCGGGGCGGCCGAGGGAGATGGTGACGTGGGCGTGGAGGTAGGGCTCCCCGCTCTCGGTCTGGGTGACGTTCCCGCTCATCTGGAGGAGCTCCAGGGGGCCGTTCACCGGGGTGAAGATGCGGCAGTCGTCGGTGATCGGGAAGGGATCGGGGAACTTCCAGACGTTGCGCAGGACGGCCTTCTGGAGGCTCGCCGCCGCGCTCACGATCACCCCGGCCTTGACGCCCTTCTCCCTGCAGATCTTGAGGGTGGTGCCGTAGAGGTCATCCCCGGGGGCCATGCGGATGCAGAGCATCCGGCCGATCTTCGCCTCGGCCACGTCGTAGCGGGGCTTGCGCGTCTTCCAGTCGCTGTTGTCGAAAATCGCCGCCTTCTTGGCCATTCCGGCTCTTCTCCTCTGGAGCTGATGGGTCATCGCGGGCCCCGCGCCCGGAGGGGAGCCCGTGCAGGAGGACGCCGGCATTGTAATGCCGAACCTCACGCTTGCAAACCGTCCGGCCCAGGCGCGGAATCCAAACGCGTTGCTCAGGCCGCGAACCGCGCCTCGCCCCCCGTGACGGCGCAGATGATCCGGCTCTCCGGGTGGAAAAGGGCCTCGGCGGCCAGGGGAACCCCGGCGGGGGGTTCCACCACGGCGAAGTCGGCGGCGCCCTCCGCCCGGAGCTGCCCCACCCCCTCCCCCGCCAGGCCCAGCGCCTCCGCCCCCCCCAGGGTGCACAGGCGCAGGAGCTCCTCCGCTCCCAGCCCCGGGCGGGCCGCGCCCAGGGCGGCGGCCTCGGCCAAGAGAGAGAAGGAGGAGTGGCTCGCCCGGCTGTCGGTGCCGAGGCAGAGGTTGAGCCCGGCCCGGCGCATGCCCGCGGCGTCGGCCAGGGGGTGGCCGAAGAAGCGGGCCGAGCCCGGGCAGAGGCACACCCAGACGCCCGCGCGCCGGAGCCGTTCCCAGTCGGCGGGGCCGGTCTGGTTGCAGTGGACGGCCAGCCGGAGTCCTTCGAGCGCGCCCGCCCGATCGAGGTGCTCAACCGGGGAACAACCCGGCGCGCGGAAAAGTTCGGCGGGACTCCCCAGCTCACGGTGCATGCGGGCGAAGTCCCCGCCACCTTCCCGGAGGAAGCGCGCCTCCTCGGGGCTCTCGGCCAGGTGAGTGGCCGCCGGCAGGCCGCGCTCCCGGCAGGCATGAAGGACGGCCCGGTAGAGCTCCGGCGAGGCGGTGTAGGGGGCGTGCGGGCTCAACCCGGCCCCCGGCTGGCCCGGCAGCGCCCCCCGGTAGGCGTGGGAGCGCTCCAGGACCGCCAGCCTCCGCGCCAAAATCTCCCCGGCCCGATCCCCCTCCAGGCCGAGCACCTCGTGGAAGGCGACCCCGCGGAGGCCCGCGTCCGCGATGGCGGCGGGGCTCTCGCCGGAGGCGGTCACGTCCCCCACGCAGGTCACGCCCGCCGCCAGGGTGCCCGCCGCGCCCACCTTCGCCGAGGCGAGGAAGAGCGAGGAGGACCAGGCGCGCGTCTCGCGGACCAGGGAGGCGATCCAATCCGCCATCGGGGCGGGAGGGAGCCGGAGGGCGGCCAGCTCGAGGTGGGTGTGGGCGTCCACGAGGCCGGGGATGAGGATGGCCCGCCCGAAGTCGAGCCGGGCATCCGCCGGGACGCGGGGGAGAAGCGCACCGGCCGGGCCCAGGGCGGCGACGCGCCCACCGGCGGTCAGCACCGCTCCCCGCGCGATGGAGGGAGCGCCCACCGGGAGCACCAAATCGGCCGCCCAGGCGCACCCCCTCCCCTTCAGGCCGGGGAGGCGGAAGCGGCTCTGGGTGGAGCCGTCCGGGCCGCTCATGCGGGCTCCCCGGCGCCTCCGGCGGGCAGGGAGGTCAAATGATCTCGTAGAAGAAGTTGCGGCGGCGGGGCTCGAACCCCGCGGCGCGGGCCATGCGGTGGAGGTCGGGCTCGTTCATGCGATGGATGGTGCCCGCGGCGCTCACGACGTTTTCCTCGAGCATGGTCGAGCCCATGTCGTTCGCGCCGTAGTGGAGGGAGAGCTCACCCACCTTCCTCCCCTGGGTGACCCAGGAGGACTGGACGTTGTCGAAGTTGTCCAGGTAGAGCCGACTGATGGCGAGCATGCGCAGGTACTCGCTGCTGCCGGCCGCCGGCGCGCGCAGGACGGCCGAGCCGTCGTTCTGGAAGGTCCAGCAGATGAAGGCGGTGAAGCCGCCCGTCTCGTCCTGGAGGCGGCGGAGGCGGTCGAGGTGCTCGATGCGCTCCCCGGGCGTCTCGACGTGGCCGAACATCATGGTGGCGGTGGAGCGCACGCCGAGGCGGTGGGCGGCGCGCATGACGGCGAGCCAGCCCCCGGTGTCCACCTTTAGGCGCGCGATCCTGCGGCGCACCCGGTCCACGAGGATCTCCCCTCCCCCCCCGGGGATGGAATCGAGTCCCGCCTCGCGGAGGCGGGCGATGACCACCTCGTAGGGCATGTCCTCGAGCTTCGAGATGTGGTGGATCTCGGGGGGGCTCAGGGCGTGGAGGTGGAGGCCGGGGAACTCGGCCTTCATCCAGCGGAAGAGGTCCTCGTACCAGCCGATGCGGAGGTCCGGGTGGTGCCCGCCCTGGAGGAGGACCTGCTTCCCCCCCGCGGCGTAGAGGCCCCGGAGCTTCTCCCGGATCTGCTCGCGCGTGAGGACGTAGGACTCGGGGTGGCCCCCGGGCGGGCGGTAGAAGGCGCAGAAGGTGCAATAGACGTCGCAGACGTTCGTGTAGTTGATGTTGCGGTCGATGCAGTAGGTGGCCCAGCCCTCCTCCGAAACAGCCCTCAACACAATCGGACAGCGCCGGCGCTACCTATCCACGTGAAGGAGGGTGGTGTGGTGCTTCAGGAAGCGGACCGCCAAATAGGCGGCAAGCCCAAATCCGAAGATGACCCGCCACATCCCGTCGAACTCCAACTCGCCTGTGACCACAAAGTCCCCCCCGATCTCGAAAAGCGTCATGAGCGCGATGATGGCGAAGAAGCGCCGGTACTCCCGCCGGACGGCCCTCTTCCAGGAAAAGGGCTCTTCGGGCCTCTGCCAGTCCGAGAGACGGGGGATGATGAGGGGGGTCCGCTCGGCCCAGCGGGCGTATTCTTCCCCGAACTTGCGGAGCAGGAAGGTCTCCTCCCCCAAGATGATCCGCTCGTAGTAAAGCCAGAACGAAAGGACATAGACGAGCGAAATCAGGGCCGATTCCAGGAACAAAAAGACTCCCAGGCCGATGAAGAAATTCCCCAGGTAGAGAGGATTGCGGCAGAGGGAGTACATGCCCTCCGTCTTGAGCACCCTTGCCTGCTCGGGATTCCTCCCCATGGTCCCAGCCGGGGCGTACCCCATCACCAGGAAGCGGATGGTCAGCCCCGTGAACGCAACGGCGAAGCACGCCACCTCCAGGAGGATGTCGTAGAGGTGGGAATCCCGGTAATACTGAAAGTCCTTGAGCCCGTAGATCACGAGCGGCGCCAGCATGAGCGGAAGATAGCCCCGCCAGCGGAACAGGAACTCCCCCTGCCGCACCAAAGCTTGGCTTAGCATGTCCAAAAGTCCCCTTTAAAGAAGGCGGCGATCACGAAAAACAAGGGGTGCCCCGGCCCTTGCCCTCCGGCCATTCCACCCTCACAAGCCCGGGCCGAAGCAGCACAGGCGAAACCTTATCAGCTGCCCCCGCCGGATATCAAATCCCCCCTTGTCCCCATCCCCCAGGGGCCGGAGGTGCGTTGACAGATCGCGCCAACAAAAGACATATTAGTCTTGAATGTGGGCTCGTCCCATCGGGCCCGGCGGAGAGGGGAAGGGAAGATGGAGGGGCCGAACGGGACGCGGATCGTGAGGTCGGGCTGCTTCCTCTGCCACGGCGGGTGCGGGATCCGGGTCCACGTCCGGGACGGCCGGGCCGTGCGGGTGGAAGGGGATCCGGACCACCCCAACAGCCGGGGCTTCCTCTGCGTGAAGGGCCGGGCGGGGATCGAGCTCCTCTACCACAAGGACCGCCTCCTCCACCCCCTCAAGCGGGCCGGGGCGCGCGGGGAGGGCCGCTGGGAGCACATCTCCTGGGACGAGGCGATCGAGACCTGCGCGGCGCAGCTCCAGAAGGTGATCGGCCGCCACGGCCCCCTGGCCGTCACGGGCGGGGACGGCACGAAGGCCGACGAGGTGGCCTGGATCGCCGATCTCTTCCTCCTCAACCTGGGCTCCACCAACCGCACGGGGCCGGGCCGGGCCCAGTGCATGCTGCCCCGGAGAGCGGCCTCTAACGCCACATTCGGGAACTACTACTCCCCCGACTACGAGGGCGACCCCCGCCTGATCGTGCTCTGGGGGGACCAGCCCGAGATCTCCAACCACAACTCCATCCTCGGCTACAAGATGCTGCGGAAGAACAAAGTGGGAGCCAAGCTCATCGTCATCGACCCCCGCCGCACCGCCGCCGCCCGCCGGGCGGACATCTGGCTCCCCATCCGCCCAGGGACCGACGTGGTGCTCGCCCTGAGCATGATGCACGTGATGATCGAGGAGGACCTCTTCGACCGCGCCTTCGTGGAGAAGTGGTCGAACGGCCCCTTCCTCGTGGACGCCGGGACGGGCGACCTCCTCCTCGACTCCCAGGGCAGCTACCTCGTCTGGGACAAGGACCAGCGCCTCGCCGTGCCGAGCGACTGGCCCGGCGTCCGCCCCGCCCTGTGCGGCGCCTTCGAGGCGCACGGGCGCGCTTGCAAGACGGTGTGGCAGCTCCTCAAGGAGCGCTGCGCCCAGTACCCGCCCTGGCAGGCCGCCGCGATCACCTGGCTCAAGGCCGAGGACATCGCGCGGGCCGCCCGCCTCTACGCCGCCACCAAGCCGGCCGCCCTGGCCTGGGGCGTGGGGCTCGACATGTGCGTCAACGCCCACCAGAACGGCCGCGCCTGCACCCTCCTCGAGTGCATCACGGGGAACGTGGACGTCCCGGGCGGCAACATGCACCCGGTGCCCTGCCACAGGGGATGCCGCACCTTCACCGACGCCTTCGGCGAAACCCTCCCCGAGGAGGCCTACATCAAGCAGCTCGGCGCGGAGCGCTTCCGCCTCTGCGCGGGCCCCACGACCAAGCGCTACGCGAACAACCCTGCCGTCCTCAAGGCCATCCTCACGGGGGAGCCCTACCCCGTCCGCGCCTGGGTGGCGATCGGCGGCAACCCCCTCGTCCGTTGCGTGCGGGCCGTGGAACCCTTGGGCGAGGTGCGGGACGAGTTCGAGGTCTGCGGGGACATCCTCCGGCGCATGGGGATGGACCGGAACTGGCCCTGGCGCACGGCGGTGGAGTTCTACGAGGAGCGGCTGCGCTCGGCGGGGATGAGCTGGGAGAGGGTGGTCGAGGCGGGCGGCGCCTTCGACCGGATCGCCTACCGCAAGCACGAGACCGGCCACTACCGGCGGGAAGGGGGCTTCCCCACCGCGACGGGCCGGGCCGAGATCTGGAGCACCGTCTGGCGGCGGAACGGCTACGACCCCCTCCCCAGCTACACCGAGCTCCCCGAGAGCCCCTACAGCGACCCCGGGCTGATGCGCGAGTTCCCCTTCATCGTCATCACGGGGGGCCGGCTGCCCGGCTACTTCCACTCCCAGCAGCGCCAGGTGGCCACCCTGCGCCGCCTCCACCCCGATCCCCAGACCCAAATCCACCCCGAGGCGGCGGCGAGGCTCGGGCTCAAGGACGGCGACTGGGTGTGCGTCGAGTCCCCCCGGGGCCGGTGCGTCCAGCGCGCCAAGCTCTTCGGCGGGATGGACCCGCGCCTCGTCCACGTCGAGCACGGCTGGTGGTTCCCCGAGGAGGAGGGCGGGACGCCCCACCTCTACGGGGTCTTCCGCTCCAACGCGAACACCCTTACCCCGAACGCCGACCCCTTCCTCGACCCCGCCTTCGGCGGCTGCACCCTGCGCGGCTTCGCGGCCAAGGCCTACAAGGTGAGCGAGGAGGAGGCCCAGCGCATCGGCTGGGAGGAGGCCCTCGAGGCGCGGGCGGCCCCTACTCCTTCAGCCCGCTGAGGGCGATGCCGCGCACGAAGGCGCGCTGGAAGAGCAGGAAGACGAGCGCGGTCGGGATCATGCCCACCACGGCCGCCGCCATGAT
>JACPCT010000167.1 GCA_016184445.1 Candidatus Tectimicrobiota bacterium
CTTCGACCGGGGCCGGCTGGAGGCCCTCCTGGGACTCGGGAAATGACCCGGCGCCTGCCATGCCCGGGATGCGGCCAGGAGATCCCCGTTCCGGCAAGTGCCAGGCCGGGGGCTCTCATCGAATGCGGGAACTGGTGGTGGCGTATTGCAAGGAGGCCCGCTCGGGGGCGGTCTTCGACCGGCGCCTGGACGGGAAGACCCTCACCTTCGCCCCCGACGCCGCGTCTCCCGGCACCGGAGGAGCCCCGGGGGAGGGGGCCTCCTGCCGCTTCATGCGGGACGAGGAAACCGGCTCGCGCTGGCAGCGGCTGACGGGCCAGGCCGTGGAGGGCCCGCTCGCGGGCAAGCGCCTCGCCCAGCGCCCCAGCACCCAGGCGTTCTGGTTCGGCTGGAAGGACTACTATCCCAAGAGCGAGGTGTATTCCGCCAAGAGCGGTAAGTAGAACGCAATGACGGAATGTGGAACACCATGGAGGATTTCCTCCTTTTGTCATCGGCATGCCCAAGAGGAGAATACGCCTTGGAGGTGACCGTCTTTTCCGCCAGCACCTGAATCCCCTGCAAAAGCGTGAAAGAGTTTCTTTCACGGCACGGGATTCCTTTCCGCGAGCGCGTGGTGGATCAGGACGCTGAGGCGCTGTGGGAGCTCCAGGCGAGGACCGGGATGCGGGCCACTCCCGTCATCATCATGGGGGAGAAGGTAGTGGTGGGCTTCGACCGGGGCCGGCTGGAGGCTCTCCTGGGACTCGGGAAATGATCCGGCACCTGCCCTGCCCGGGATGCGGCCAGGAGATCCCCGTTCCGGCAGGCGCCGGACAGGGGATGCTCATCGGGTGCGGAAATTGCGCCGGAGTGCTCTTCCGTCTTGCCGCCGAGGGCGGGCGCGAGGCCTTGCGGACGGTATTTCTCGTCTCTTGTCCCGCGTGCGGGGAACGGATCCCTGTGGATGAGAGAACGCCAGAGGGGACTCTCATCCGCCACCGGGGAACGTCCTTCCGGTTGACCCGGGCGTTCGGGGCGTTCGCGCTCGAGCCGGATGGGGAGGAGTCCCCCCGGTGCGGTCCATCGGCCCGGGACAGGTCTTTGAACTGCTGAATACCTCCAGAACGCTTCGGCCATGGCCGAGGTGACGACATGGACCGCAAGAAACTCATGCGGATCGGCATCTCGGGCTCGACCGTGACAGCGATCCGCCGCTTCACCCCGATCCTCGTCGTCTTGTTCGGCGCCGTTGGGCTTTCGGCCTGGCTCGGGTAGACCGGCCGTGTGCCGCCGCCCTTGCCCGCCGGATTCATCGGCCTGACGGCATACGCGGCGAACCGGATGAGGAAGGAGTGCCCGCCGGCGGCGGCCCGTCAGTCCGCGGCGGGCCCAAGAGCTCGGCTATAAACGAGTAGTTCGCGTCTAGCAAAATCGGCTCAGGGCCGAAGGAATGGATTTCCCCCTCTCCTCACCACAGGCAGGCGGCCGGACGGAGGTTCACCCCACCCTGGCCGTGCCGTAATCCGGCGGGTCCTAGGCGGCGTAAGGCAGGCCAGGGTTCTCTTCTCTCAAGGGAGGGCTGTGCCCGGCGTCCGCCAGCTGAGATATCGGGCCTAACCCGTTACCGATGACCGAGAGAACACGGAAGTCCCGCGCCCGGGCGGGGGAGAGGCCGAGGGCAGAAAAGGCCCGGGGGGCCGGAGCCCCCCGGGCCGTGCTTCGTGCCGGGCTCCGCCTAACTAAAAGGTGTGGCGCAGCTCGTAAAAGATGCCCCAGGTGTCGTCCCGGGCCTTGCCGCCCGCCGCCACGCCGTAGTCGCCCGCGGCGAGGTAGGAGCCCCACGTCTGGATGTAGAGCTGCTTGTAGATCTGCCACCTCAACCCGGCCTCGAACGCCGTGCCGAAGTTCTTCTCGTTGTCGAAGGTGCCGCCCGCGGCGTCCTTCTCACCCTGATCGCACCGGCCGTTCCCGTTGGCGTCGACGCACCTGTCCGCCGCCTTCTTGGCCGAGCGGATGAAGCCGACGCGGCCCTGGAGCCGGAGGTCCGGGGTCAGCTGATACTCCCCGCGGATCTCGGGCATGATCAGCCCGTTCGGGACGTTGGGGTCGCCGCTGACGGGGCCGGGGGCGTTGGGGCCGACGCCGACGCCCGTGCGGGTCGACAGGATGTTGCCCCTGCCGCTGGTGGCGGCGGGGAAGATGGAGAACTCGTAGCCGGTGAAGATTTCCGGGGCCTTGAGCCAGCCCGAGTTGGCCGGGAAGACGAACCGCTCCAGCTCGCTGTCCGGCTGCTGGGAGCGGCTGCCCGTGTTGCCCACGACGGCGTCGTCGTCGCCCGAGAGGTAGGTGAAGTAGAGGCCGACCCTGGCCTTCCCGAAGGTGAGCCAGCTGCGCACCAGGAGGCCATAGGCCTCGATGTCGATGTCGCGGGCCCCGAGCTTGCGCGCCGCCTGGGTGGGCTGGGCGGCGTCCCCGGTCTCGAAGATGCCCGTGACGTCGAGGTCCAGGATGCCGATCTTCGCCTTGCCGTTCAGGGCGAAGAAGTACATCTCGTAGCCGGTGACGTTGGCCACGTTGTCGGTGTTGCCGCGGGAGAGGGCGGCCCAGGGGGTGATGGCGATCTGGGGGGCCGCCTGCCACTTCAGCGCAACCATGTAGTTGTCGGCGTCGCTCGCGCCCGCGCTTATCGCCGCGTTCGTGTTAATCACGTTGTCCCTGACCTTGGTGGTGAAGGAGCTCAGCTCCAGCGGTCCGAAGAGCTTGCCGTAGACCCCGATGCCGTCTATGCGGTGGATGCCCGGGGAGTCGAAGATCTCCCCCTCCGGGCTGGTCCAGTCGGTCCGGCCGATCCGCATCCGCAGCGTGGTGCCGGGCAGGGCGAAGTCGATGGTCCAGCGGTTGACGCCCACCGTGCCGTCCCCGGAGCTTCCGCCGAAGATCTTGTTGGCGCCGCCCGGGGCCGAGCCGCCTATGTCGGTGAAGTCGAGCTCGTAGAGGGCCGTTATCTTCCCGCCCTCGGAGGTGGCGGTCCAGCGGGGCCGGATGGTGGTGTCGTAGGCCTGGACGCCGTCGTGGGAGTTCTTGTTGCGGTCCAGGTCATCCGCGCTGATGCCCCGGAGGCGGAAGAGGC
>JACPCT010000168.1 GCA_016184445.1 Candidatus Tectimicrobiota bacterium
GGGGGTGTTCCGGCCCCGGCTCTCGAAGCTCTCGGGGTCCACGGTGAACTCGCGCTCCGGGTCGAGGAGGGTCACGTCCCCGGGGGCGCCCTCGGCGAGGGTGCCGAGCGGGAGGCCCAGTACCTTCGCGGGGCCCGCGGTGAACTTCGAGATGAGCTGGGGCAGGGTCAGCACCCCGCCGTGGTAGAGGCGATCCAGGGCGAGCGGCACCGCCGTCTCCAGCCCCACGACCCCGAAGGGCACCTCGTCGAACTCCACCTGAAGCTCGGCCTCATAGTGGGGGGCGTGGTCCGAGGCGATGACCTCGATGGTGCCGTCCCGGAGGCCCTCGAGGAGGGCCTGCCGGTCCTCCTCCTCGCGCAGGGGGGGCGCCATCTTGGCCGAGGCGTTGAAGCCCTGGATGGCCTCGTGGGTCAAGGTGAAGAGGTGGGGGGTGGCCTCCCCCGTCACCCGGGCGCCCCGCCGCCTGGCCTGGCGGATCAAGTCCACGGCGCCGCGCGAGGAGAGGTGGAGGATGTGCACCCTGGCCCCCGTCAGCTCGGCGAGCCGGATGTCGCGGAAGACGCAGATGTCCTCGCTCGCGGCGGGGTTCCCCGAAAGGCCGAGGAGGGTCGAGACCCGGCCCTCGTGCATCACCTTCCCCTGGGAGAGGGAGCGGTCCTCGGCGTGGTCGAGGATGGGGGCCCCGAGCATCCCGGCGTAGTCGAGCGCGGCGCGCATGAGGGCCGCCGTGCGGACGGGCACCCCGTCGTCGCTGAAGGCGACGGCCCCGGCCGCCTGCTGCTCGGCCATCTCGGTCAGGGCCTCGCCCTTCAGGCCCACGGAGACCGCCCCGATGGGGTGGACCCGGGCGGACCCCGCCTCCCGGGCGCGCTTGAGGATGCGTTCGGTGATGGAGCTCGTGTCGTTCACCGGGTCGGTGTTGGCCATGCAGGCCACCGAGGTGAAGCCGCCCGAGGCGGCGGCCCGGGTGCCGCTCTCGATGTCCTCCTTGTACTCCTGGCCGGGCTCCCGGAAGTGGACGTGCATGTCGATGAAGCCGGGGGCGGCGACGAGCCCCCGGGCGTCGAGGACTTCCGCCCCCTTGGGCGGGGCGAGGCCCTTCCCCCGCCTGGCGATGCGGCCCCCCTCGATCAGGAGGTCCAGCGCCTCGTCCGTCCCCGAGGCCGGGTCGACGACCCTTCCTCCCCTAACGAGCAAGGGCATCTTCCGTCCTCCTCAGGGGGGCGGAGGCGGGCGTCCGGCTCCCCTCCTCCAGCCCGGGCGGCGAGGCGGGGATGGCCTCCTCCGGCTTCCGGCCCGCGAGCAGGTAGAGGATGGCCATCCGGCTGGCTACCCCGTACCCCACCTGCTCCAGGATGACCGAGAAGGGCCCATCGGCCACGTCGGGGGACATCTCCACCCCCCGGTTGATGGGGCCCGGGTGCATGATGAGGATGTCGCGCTTGGCCCCCCGGAGCCGCTTGCGGGTGATGCCGTAGGTGGTGGCGTACTCGCGGTTGCCCGGGAAGGCCGCCCCCGCCCCCCGCTCGAGCTGGATGCGCAGGGCGATGAGGACGTCCGCCCCCTCGATGGCCTCCTCCACCCGGGTCGTGACCCGGGCGCCCAGGCACCCGGCCTCGGCCGGGAGCATGGGGGAGGGCCCGCAGATGGTGACGCCGGCCCCCAGCTTGATGAGCCCGGCGATGTCGGAGCGGGCCACCCGGCTGTGGGCGATGTCCCCCACGATGGAGACGTTCAGCCCCCGGAAGTCCTTCTTGTGCTCCCGGATGGTGTAGAGGTCGAGGAGGGCCTGGGTGGGGTGCTCGTGGCAGCCGTCCCCGGCGTTCACCACCGAGCAGCGCAGCTCCCGGCCCAGGTAGTGGGCGGCGCCCGAGGCGGAGTGGCGCACGACGAGGACGTCGGTGGCCATGGCCTCGATGTTCCGGGCGGTGTCGCGCAGCGTCTCCCCCTTCTTGGCCGAGCTGGTCGAGGCGGAGAGGTTGATGACGTCCGCCGAGAGGCGCTTGCCGGCGATCTCGAAGGAGGCGCGGGTGCGCGTGCTGGCCTCGAAGAAGAGGTTGACGATGGTCTTCCCCCGCAGGGTGGGCACCTTCTTGATGTCGCGCTCGTTCACCTCGCGGAAGGAGTCCGTCTGGTCGAGCAGGAAGAGGATCTCCCCGGCCGAAAGTTCCCGGATGGAGAGGAGGTCCTTCCTTCGGAACGGTTCCGGCGTCATGGCGTGTCCTCCGGGGCTGGGCCGCGGGACGGGGCGGCGGTTCCCTTGGTGCGCACGACGAGGGCGTCGCGGCCGTCGATCTCCTCCAGCAGCACCTTCACCTCCGCGCCCGGGCGGACGGCGAGGTTCTTCCCCACGAAGTCGGCCCGCACGGGGAGCTCCCTCCCCCCCCGGTCGGCCATGACGGCCAGGCGGACCCGGCGCGGGCGGCCGAAGCTCACCAGGGCGGCCAGGGCGGCCCGGGTGGTCCGGCCGGTGTAGAGGACGTCGTCCACGAGCACGATCTCGCGGTCCGCGCAGGAGAAGGGGAGGTCCGTCTTCTGGAGCTTGGCCCGGGCGCTGGCCTCCCGGTCCAGGTCGTCGCGGTAGAGGGTCACGTCCAGGGCTCCCACGGGGGGGAGCGAGCCGCCCAGGGCCTGGATGTCGCGGGCGAGGCGCCGGGCCAGGTGTACCCCCCGGGTGCGCACCCCCACCAGGGCCAGGGGCCCGAGGTCAGCCGTCTGCTCGACGATCTCGTGGGCCAGCCTCCGGAGGGTGCGGCGGATCTGGTCCGGCCCCAGCTCCTCACGCTCCACGGCGGGGCCCCCTCTTGGGGCGGGGGGGGCGCAAAAAAAACCTCCATCCCGTCCGGAATGGAGGCCTATGGACTCGCGGGTTCGCGGCAATTCCCTGCATCGCGGGGTCCTCCTTGACCGCCTCACGGGACGGTCTTAAAGGGGGAACCAACTCAAAGAACCTGGCCTTCCGGCCCTTCCCAGCTCACCCGCCCCACGCGGGCAATCCCGGGAAGCGCCGCATCAACAGTAATGTAGCAGCCTTGCCCGAAGCCGGCAAGCGGAAACCCTCAGGGGCGGCGGATAAGGAAATCCATCGCCCCGCCCGGGAG
>JACPCT010000169.1 GCA_016184445.1 Candidatus Tectimicrobiota bacterium
GAGCTCGGCCGCGGCCATGATCTTCCGGCTTCCGGTGACCCCCTCGAACTTGGTGGCGTCGAACTGGATGTAGTCCACCGCCCCGTCCTCGATCAGGCGGAGGCAGTCGTAGAGGGCTGACTCGCCGTGGCCGTCGGCGATGGGGACGGGCGACTCCCGGCGGAGGCGGTGGAGGGTGTGCTTCGCCTCCCGCCAGCAGACGGGCTCCTCGATCCAGGCGAGGCCGAACTCGGCCAGGTGCTTCACGTTCTCCCTGGCCTGGGCGTAGGTCCAGGCGCCGTTCACGTCCACGGCGAGGAGGCAGTCCGGGCCGATGGCTTTCCGCACGGCGCGGACGCGCTCGAGGTCCTCCTTGAGGGGGAGCGCCCCGATCTTCATCTTGAAGCCCCGGTGGCTCATGCGGAGGTAGCTCTCCATCTCCTGGACGAGCTCCTTCACGTCCTTCCCCTTCCGGTAGTAGCCCCCCCCGGCGTAGGTCCGGGCCCGGTTGGAGAGGCCTCCGAGGAGCTTGTAGAGGGGGAGCCCCGCCGCCCGGCCCAGGATGTCCCACAGGGCGTTGTCGATGGCCGCGATGGCGGTGAGCACGTGGGGGCGGGGCCAGCTCTTCTCGTGCAGGGCCCGGGAAAAGGTGACGGCCAGGAGGTTCTGCTGGACCTGCTCGGGGCGCAGGGGGTCTTCCCCGAGCAGCAGCTCCCCGAAGCCCTTGCGGAAGACCTGGGCCGCCTCCTTGACGGAGGCGACCGCCGTCCCCAGCCCCACGCCCGTGAGGCCCTCGTCGGTGTGGACCTTGACGACCAGCTCGTTGACGGAGAGCACGGGCCGGAGGCTCACCCAGAACTCGCGCTCGGGCTGGGGGGCGGAGAGGACGTAGGCCTCGACCCGGGTGATCTTCATCCGCTCACTCCGCCACGACGGGGTTGCGGAGCACCCCGATCTGGGGGGAGGAGACCTCGGCCACGCTCCCGGGCCGGAGGAGGTGGGGCGCGCCGTCGGGCCGGAAGATGGCGCAACCCTCGGGGGTGCCGGTCGAGACGAGGTCCCCCGGCTCGAGGGTCATGTTGGAAAGGTGGGAGATGATGTGGGGGATGTCGAAGATCATGTTCTTGAGGCTCTGGCGCTGGAGCTCGAAGCCGTTGACCTTGCCGATGATCTCCATGCCCTGGGGGTCGGGGATCTCGTCCGAGGTCACGATCCAGGGGCCAAGGGGGTTCGAGGTGTCGAGCGTCTTGCAGAGGAAGAGCCCCCCGCGCGCCTCGTCGTTCTGGACGTCGCGGGCGGTGACGTCGTTGTAGAGGGTGTAGCCCATGATGACGCCGAAGGTCTTCTCGCGCGGGACGTACTTGCACCGCTGGCCGATGACCATGACGATCTCGGCCTCGGAGTCCCACTGGGTGGTGATCTTGGGGTAGAGGATGGGCTCGTCCGGCCCGATGATGGTGGAGGCGAAGCGGGCGGCCAGGGGGATCTGCGCGGGCATCTTGCTGCCCGACTCCTTGAGGTGCGCGTGGAAGTTGCGCCCCGCGTGGATGAACTTCCGGGGCCGGGGGACCGGCGCCTTCAGGCGCACCCCCGCGAGGGGCCGCACGCAGGCGCCGTGGCGGCCGTCCTCGGCCTCCCCGGCCAGCTTCCGGGCGGCGTCGAGGCCCGGGCGCCCGGTGTCCAGGAACATGACCATGTCGGGCGGGATGGCATGGGAGGCGGCGGCCAGGTCGAGCACCCGCCCGCCCGAGAGGACCACCCCGATGCTCTCTCGCGCTTTCCCTCCCTCGGCGATTTCCATCGTGACAAGCTTCATGGCCGGGTTTCCTCGAAGGCTGACGGCAGGAGGCTGGGAGAAATGGGAAGCTGGGGCCCGCGGTGCTCCCGCGCTTGAACGAAACGACGTGTTCTCTTACCGCGGATGGGGGTGCCGGTCAAGGCGATCCGGCCTCCGCTCAAAGAGTTGACGCAGGGGGAGAACTCGACTAGACACTCCTGGGTTCGGCCCGACATCCAAATCCCCGGCACCGGCCTTTCGACGCGAGCGTGGGAGCTCTTGCCCCATGCGGGAGGTTGAATGAGCGAGCGCACGGACCTCGGCGAAGACACCCCGTCCCTGACCACGAGCCGGCATTCCTACCTGCGCGGGATGGGCAGCTTCGCCGTCTGGGTGGCTATTCTCTCCTCCCTCTACCACATGGCGGCGGTCTATCTGCTCCCCCTGCCGGCCGAGATGCATCCCAACATGCACGTCCTGCTGGCTTTCGTCATTCTTTTGGTGGGCGGGTTCGCCACCCGGCCCGAGGCGTTCGGCGAAGGGCTCAGGAGCTTGCATGTGCTCCCGGTCCTCTATCTCCTCTCCTTGGGGCTGGCGGCTTTCTTCTTTTACTTCGTCAGCCTGATTGGGAAGGGGTGGACGGACCATTCGGCGTGGCGGGCCTACGCCCTTCCCCTCGTCATTTGGGCCGTCATGATGATCCGGGAGCGGGCGTGGCTCGCCCTGGGCCTGTGGGTGCTCAGCATGGTTCCCTCGGCCTTCCTCTTCGCCTATTGGGGCTCCTTGCCCCGGAACGCGCAGGCGCCCACGAGCTGGTGGCTGCTGCTCTCGGCCTCGGTGCCCGTGGGCTGGGTGCTGTTCGAGGTGTTCTACCGGCCGTGGGAGGGCGTCCGGCGGGCGGCCGTGCCCCTGGCGGCCCTGTTCGGCTCCCTGGCCCTGGCTGTCTGGCGGATCTTGCTGTGGGCCAACCAGCCTGACGGCGTGCGCAGCGTCGCCTACCTCTGGCCGGTCCTGGTGCTCATCCCCGCCATCGTCTGGGGCAAGCGGGAGATGCACCGGCGCTGGGCCCCGTTCCCCCGCCACCGCCTCCCGGCCAGCATGGACCTGGGAGTCAACGCCGGCCTTTTCGTGATGGGGGTCGCAGCCTCCCTCTACCTCTTCTACGACTACGCCGACATGGCCGAGCGGTCGGGGACCCCCAACTTCACGGACGTCCGCGCGGGCTTCATCATGATCTTCCTGGTGGCGGAGCTGTGCCGCCGCTCCTTCGGGCCGCCGCTCCCCATCCTGGCTGGCCTCGCCGTCCTCTACGGACTGTGGGGGAATTTGGTGCCCTCATCATGTTCCTGTTGCTGGGCTCGGTGCTCCAGGAATCGGGGGCCGGCCGGTTCTTCGTGCAATTCGCCTTGGGCGTCCTGGGCCGCTTCCGGGCGGGGGCCGCCCTCTCGGCGGTCGGCTCGAGCGCCCTGATGGGGACGGTCTCCGGGAGCGCCGCCGCGAACGTGGTGACGACCGGCACCTTCACCATCCCCCTGATGAAGCGGATCGGGATCAGCCCCCACATCGCGG
>JACPCT010000170.1 GCA_016184445.1 Candidatus Tectimicrobiota bacterium
CCCGAGGCGCGCATCGTGGGCCGGGTGGTCTGGGCCTACCAGCCCTTCGTGTAAAGAAAAGCCGGGGGGCGGGCCACCGCCCCCCGGCTTTTCTCAGGTCTGGTTCCGGCTAGTTCTGAAGCAGCTCTTTGCACTTTTTCGTGAAGGCGGGGATCACCTTCCGGTAGTCGCCCACGACCCCGTAGCGGGCGCGCTGGAAGATGGGCGCCTCCGGGTCGGTGTTGATGGCCACAATGTTCTTGCTGGGCCCGGCCCCCACCATGTGCTGCATGGCGCCCGAGATGCCGACGGCGATGTAGAGGTTCGGGCCCACGATCTTGCCGGTCTGGCCCACCTGGATCTGGGTGGGCGCCCAGCCGGCGTCCACGGCGGCCCGGCTGGCACCCACGGCGGCCTTGAGCACCTTGGCGAGGTCGTGGAGGTAGGAGAAGTTCTCCGGCCCCCCCAGCCCCCGGCCCCCGCTCACCACGATCTCGGCGTCCTCCAGGCGCACGCCCTCGGCCTCCACCCGCTTCGTCTCGACGAAGCTCATCCTGACCGCGCCCGATTCGACCTTGACCTCGAGGCTCACGAGCTCCCCGCTACGGCCCTCCTGGATGTCCGCGAGGGGGAAGGCCTTCGCGCGCGTGCAGGCGACGGCGAGGGCGCCGGTGCGGGAGCGCACGTGGCTGACCGCACTCCCCCCGTAGACCGGCCGCACGGCGGCGAGCCGGCCGTTCTCGATGGAGAGGTCGGTGCAGTCGTAGGCGTAGCTTGCGCCCCGGCGGAAGGCGATGCGCGGGGCCACGTCGCGCCCGATGGAGGTGTTCGCCACCAGGAAGATGGCGGGCGAAACCTGGCCCACCGCGGCGTCGATCACCTGGGTGTAGAGGGTGTTGGTGTAGCCCTTCAACTGGTCGGACTCGGCGGCGATCGCCTTGTCCGCCCCCAGGGCGATCAGGCCCTTGGCCAGGTCCCGGGTACCCGGGCCGCCCAGGAGGACGGCGACGAGGGCGCCCCCCGTCTCTCCGGCCAGCTTGCGGCCCACTCCGCACAGCTCACTGCTTACCAGGGCGAGGCGATCCCCCGCCCGTTCCGCCAGAATGAGGACATCCTTGGCCATCCGAAGCCTCCTTAGATGATCTTGTCCGCCCGGAGGCGCAGGGCGAGGTTCTCAGCCGCTTCCTCCAGCGTCTCTCCCGTGATGAATTCGCACTGCCCCGTGAAGACGGGCTTGTAGAGCTTGGTGATCTCAAGAGTTGCCGCCCCTGCCCCCACGCTGCCCGGGTCCACCCCCAGGTCCGAAGCCTTCCAAAGGGGAATCTGCTTTCGCGACGCCGTCAGGATGCCCTTCACCGAGGGGAGGCGGGCCGTGTTCATCTCGTTGCTGATGGTGAGGAGGCAGGGCGTCGAGACATCCACCACCTCCACCCCATCCTCGAGCGCACGCTCGCAGCGGAGGCTCCCCTCCTTCACCTCGACCTTCTGGAGCTGGGTCGCGCTCGGCAGGTTGAGCGCCTCGGCCAGGGCGAGCGGGGTGGCGCCATAGCTCCAGTCGCTGCTCAGCCGGCCGCACATGAGGATGTCGAAGGCGCCGATCTTGCGGATGGCGGCGGCCAGGGCCCGGGCCACGCCGAAGGCGTCCGAGCCGTCGAAGGCTGGGTCCTGGAGCAGGATGGCTTCGTCGCAGCCCATGGCGAGGCACTTCTTGAGGGCGTCCTTCGCCTTGTCGCCTCCCAGGGTGAGGACGGTGATCTTCCCGCCCTTGGCCTCCTTGAGCTGGATGGCCGCCTCGACGGCGTTCTCATCGAAGGTGCTGATGACCGGCGGGACATTGACTGGCGGCACGACCGTCATCTTCTCTTCGTCCACCTTGAAATCCCTGGGAGGGATGTCCGGGTCCTGCACTTGCTTGATGCAGACGACGATGTTCACTGCTCGGCTCTCCTTCCTCTTCGGTGTCTCGGCGGGCCGGGCCTGAGACGGGCGGCTCGGGCATCCTTCTCCCGTCCCCCGGGAGAAAGCTGGAAGAACTGGGAGGGGAAGTTACGAGTGAGGCAGAACGGCGTCAACCGCCGGAAGGGCATCCGTGTCGGAGCGGATTGGTCCGATTGACAGTGAAAAAAGCCCCCCCCTAATATACCCTGCGCTGCATGGTCCCATGGCGCAAGGTTTTTCGCGGCCGGAAGGGGCCATTCCGGCCGTTTTCCCGTCTGAATGACCCAGGGAGAAGCGTCCCATGGCAGAAGTCACGCAGGATCAAATTCTCGAAGCGCTGAAAAAAGTGAAAGATCCGGATCTGGGGAAGGACCTGGTGAGCCTCAGGATGATCAAAGAGGTGACCGTCTGCGGCGACGCCGTGGCCTTCACCCTGGAGCTCACCACCCCGGCCCATCCCCGGAAAGGGCAGTTCATGGACGAGTGCCGCCTGGCTGTGGGCACCCTGCCCGGGGTGAAGACCGTCAACGTCCGCCTCACGAGCCACGTCTCGGCCCGCCCCGCCGTCCAGGGGAAGATGGCCATCCCCGGAGTGAAGAACCTCATCGCCGTGGCGAGCGGGAAGGGAGGGGTGGGCAAGTCCACCGTGGCCGTGAATCTGGCCGTCTCTCTTCACATGGAGGGGGCGAAGACGGGCATCCTGGATGCGGACATCTACGGTCCTAGCCAGCCCCTCATGCTGGGCATCCAGGGGGAGAAGCCCCTCGCGGCGGACGACAACAAGATCTACCCCCTCAAGGCCCACGGCCTGAAGGTGATGTCCATGGGTTTCCTCGTGGGGGAGGATTCTCCCGTCATCTGGCGCGGTCCGATGGTGATGAAGGCTCTGGTCCAGTTCCTGGGGGATACCCTGTGGGGGGAGCTGGACTACTTGGTGCTGGATCTCCCGCCGGGGACGGGAGACGCCCAGCTCACCATCGTCCAGCAGGTCGCCCTGGCTGGCGCGGTCATCGTGACCACCCCCCAGGACATCGCCCTCCTGGACGCGCGCAAGGGCCTCCAGATGTTCCGCAAGACGGACGTGCCCATCCTGGGCATCATCGAGAACATGAGCTACTACCAGTGCCCCCAGTGCGGGCACCGCGAGGACATCTTCGACACGGGGGGCGGC
>JACPCT010000171.1 GCA_016184445.1 Candidatus Tectimicrobiota bacterium
CGCCGCGGCGCCGGGGCTGCGGCTGAACGCGGGCATCATCCTGCTCTCCCTCCACAAGCCCCTCGACCTGGCCGAGACCCTCGCCACCATCGACGTGGCTTCGGGCGGGAAACTCATCTTCGGGATCGGCCTGGGCTACCGGGAGGTCGAGTTCCGCGCCTTCGGCACCACGCAGGGCGAGCGTGTGCCCCGCATGGTGGAGAACCTGGAGGCCATCAAGCGGCTCTGGGCCGAGGAGAAGGTGACGATGAAGGGCTCCCATTTCGAGCTCATCGAGGCCTCCTGCCCGATCAAGCCCCTCCAGAAGCCCCACCCGCTCATCTGGGTGGGGGCGAACGCCGACGCCGGCATCCGCCGCGCGGCCGAGCTCGGCGACTGCTGGTACATCAACCCCCACAACCGCCTCGACACCATCCTGCGCCAGATGGACGTCTACCGGAGGGAGCTCGACCGGCTGGGCAAGCCCTTCCCGAAGGAACTCCCGATGCGGCGCGAGGCCTTCGTGGCCCGCACCCGGGAGGAGGCGCTGCGCCTCTGCCGGCCCTACCTCGAGACCAAGTACAAGTCCTACCACGAGTGGGGCCAGGGCAAGGCCATGCCCAAGGAGGACAACCGGCTGGACCAGGAGTTCAGCGCGCTCCTGGAGGAGCGCTTCATGATCGGCTCGCCGGACGACGTGGCCGGGCAGATCGTCAAGCTCAGCCAGCAAATCGGGGTGAACCACCTCATCCTGAGCATCCAGTGGCCCGGGATGCCGCAGGGCCTGGCCCTCGACACCATGCACCTCTTCGCCGAGGAGGTGTTCCCGAAGGTCAAGCGTTCGGTGGGGGCGTAGGCCGAGTCAAGCCGAGATGTTTCTGTGCAATACGCTCCTACAGGCATGTCGGGAGTGACATTCGTCCACAGGGGCGGGTTTCACACCCGCCCCTGCCTCACACCCGGCCCTCCTCACCCCCCGTTCGAATCCTCGATCACCGTCACGAAGTCGGGGATGACGCGGAAGTGAATCTCCTCGCCCAGGTCCACCCGCAGGTTGGGGTGGGCGTGGATGGTGAGCCGCTGCCCCCGCCCCAGCTCCCCCAGGAGCTCCACCACCAGCGTGATGTACTGCCCGCCGTAGGCGATCTGCGCCACCCTCGCGTGGAAGGGCCCGGCGGGGTCGATCTCGAAGCTCTCGGGCCGGATGGAGATGAAGGCGTCGGCCCCGAAGTCGAGGCCCCGCATCGAGAGGCAGGGGATGGGGCCGATCGAGGTCATCACCTCGTCGTAGCCGGACTCCAGGATGATGCCCGGCAGGATGTTCGTCTGGCCCACGAAGCGGGCGACGTACTCCGTGGCGGGGAACTGGTAGACCTCGCGCGGGGTGCCGATCTGCTCGGCCCGCCCCCGGTTCATCACGATGATCCGGTCCGAGACGGCCAGCGCGTCCCGCTCGTCGTGGGAGACGATGAGGGAGGTCTGGCCGCTCCGCCTGAGGATGCCCACCACCTCGTCGCGCACCTGGTTCCTGAGCCGGGCGTCCAGGCTGCTGAAGGGCTCGTCCAGGAGCAGCACCTCGGGCCGCGGGGCCAGTGCCCGGGCGAGGGCCACGCGCTGCTGCTGGCCCCCCGAGAGCTGGTGGGGGTAGCGGTCCTCGAGGCCGCTCAGGTTCACCTGGGCGAGCACCTCCCGCACCCGCGCCCGGCCATCCTGGCGGGAGAGGTGCTGGAGCCCGAAGGCGACGTTCTGGGCCACCGTCTTGTGGGGGAAGAGCGCGTGGTCCTGGAACACCATGCCCACCCCGCGTTTCTCGGGGGGCACCCACCGCCGCCCGCCCGCGACGGAGCGCCCCGCCAGGATGATCTCGCCCTCGTCGGGCCGGTCGAGGCCGGCGATGAGCCGGAGCGCCGTGGTCTTCCCGCAGCCCGAGGGGCCCAGGATCGAGAAGACCTGGCCCTTCAGGAGGAAGAACGAGAGGCGGCTGACGGCGTCCTCCTCGGCGCCCGGGAAGCGCTTCGTGACCTCCGAGAGCTCCAGGATGGTCTCGCTCATCGCCCGGCGCTCCGCATGGTGGCGCTCAAGAGGATGACGGGCAGGATCCCCGAGGCGACGATGGTCAGCGCGCCCAGGGCGGACTCCTCCAGCAGCCCCCGGGAGGCGAACTGGTGGACGTAGGTCGCCAGCGTCTCGTAGTTGAAGGGGCGGAGGATGAGGGTCATCGGCAACTCCTTCATCCCGTCCACGAAGACGAGGATCCCCGCCGCGAGGAGGCTCCCCCGGATGAGCGGCAGGTGGATCCGCAGGAGCGTCCGGGCGGGGCCGTGCCCCAGGGTGCGCGCCGCCCCCTCCATGTTCGGGGTGATCTTGGCGAGGCTCGCGCGGGCGGCGCCGTGCGATAGTGCCAAGAAGCGCACCAGATAGCCAAACGCCACGGCGGCGATCGAGCCCGTCAGGAGGTAGCCCGCCGGGACGCCGAGGAGGCGCCGGGCGAGGGCGTCGGCCGCGGCGTCCAGCCGTGACATGGGGATGAGGACGCCAATGGCGAGCACGGCGCCGGGAACGGCGTAGCCCGCGCTGGCGAACTGGGCGGCGGCCCGGAGGAAGCGGCTGCCGCTCAGCCGCGCGCCGTAGGCCATGAAGAGGCCGGCCGAGACGGCGGCCAGCGCGCTCACGGCGGAGAGCGAGAGGCTGTTCGCCGCGTAGGCGAGGTAGTCCGCCGAGAAGGCCTGGTCGGCGTACCGCAGGGCGTAGCGCAGGAGCACCCCGGCCGGCAGGAGGAAGCCCAGGAGGATCGGGAGCAGGCAGGCGGCCGAGGCGAGAAGGCCCGCTCCCCCGCGCAGGGGGTGGCGCGCGGGGGAGCGGTATTTCGAGCCGGTCTGGTAGTAGCGCTGGTCGCGCCGGGCCCAGCGCTCGCCCCCGATCAGGGCCAGCACGAAGGCGAGGGCCACCGCGGCCAGCTGGGCCGCTCCCGGGGCGCTGTTCATGTTCAGCCACACGTCGAAGATGCCCAGGGTGAAGGTTTGGACGGCGAAGAAGTCCACCGTGCCGAAGTCGTTCAAGGCCTCCATGAGGGCCAGGCTCACCCCCACCACGATGGCCGGGCGGGCC
>JACPCT010000172.1 GCA_016184445.1 Candidatus Tectimicrobiota bacterium
GGGCGTCCTCGTAGGCCGCGCGCGCGATGCCCACGGCGAACGTGGCCGTCGTGGGGGAGTGGCGGCTGAAGACGCGCGCCATGAAGGGCACCCCCCCGTTCACCTCGCTCAGCCGCCAGGCGTCGGGGACCTCGCAGTCCTCGTAGATCATCTCGGCGTTCATCAGGAGCCGGGCCCCGAGCTTGCCGTGCACCCTGCCCCGGCGGAAACCGCGGACCTCGCCCGTCAGGATGAACATGGTGCAGCCCTCGTTCACGGGGACGGACGCGTCCGTGCGCGTCAGGAGGAAGTTGACGTTGCTCATCGCGGCGCAGGCGATGAAGTGCTTCATCCCGTTCAGGGTCCAGCCCCCCGCGCCGTTCCGCTGGGCGGAGAGCTTGAGGCCGGCCTCGGGCTGGCGGGCGGGGAGGATGTTGTCCGTCCCGTGGCCGGGCTCGGTCATCCCGATCGCCATGGTGCTCGTGTCCACGTCCATGAAGCGGGGGAGGAACTCCCTGCGCTGGGCCTCCGAGGTGAAGTGGCACAGCATCTTGGCGAGCTTCCAGCCCTGGTGGACGACCGAGGCGAAGCCGGCCTCTCCCAGGAAGAGCTCCTCGAGGAGGACACAGTGGCCGAGGATGCCCAGTCCCCCGCCCCCCATCTCCTTGGGCACGGTGACGGTGCGCAGGCCCGCCCTGGAGCACTTCTTGAGCGCCTCGAAAGGGAACGCCGTGGCCGGATCGATGCCCGCCCGGCGGTCCCACCCAGCGGCGTGGGGCCTGAGCTCGTTCTGCGCGAACTCCGCCGCCTTCTTCTGCCACTGCCTGATCTCATCGTTCACGAGGAAGTCCGCCATGACCGTTCTCCTGCGCCGCCCGCCGCTCAGGTGGAGGGAGGAAGCGGCGGAAGGGGGGGCCGGCGCATCCAGCGGAGGAGCTCGAGCCCCCGGGCCTCGAACATCTCTTGGATCTGCTCCGGGGTCCAGCGGTAGAACCCCCGGCCGCTCTTGACGCCGAGCCGCCCTTCCTCGATCAGCCGGTCGAGCAGGGGCGAGGGGTCCCGCCGGTGATCCAGGTGGGGCTGGATGTTCCGGTGAACGTCCCGCAGGACGTCGGCGCCGGAGAAATCCGTCATGGCCATGACGCCGATCACGGGGATCAGGCGCCCGACCGCGCGGAGGACGGTGTCCACCGCCTCGGGGGTGGCGTAGCCCTGCTCGACGATGTAATAGGCCTCGCGGCGGAGGGCGGTCGTCAGGCGGGTGCCGATGTGGCCGGGCACCTCCTTGCAGAGGACGGGCTCCTTCCCCGCGCGGCGCAGGAGGCCGCAGGTGGCCTCGACCACCTCCGGGGCCGTCCGCTCGCCGGGCACCACCTCCACCACGGGGATGAGGGGCGGGGGCGTGTAGCTGTGGGTGGTGATGCAGCGCTCCGGCCGGCGCGTCCCGCGCGCGATGTCGCTGATGCGCAGGCCCGAGGTCTCGCTCGCGAAGATAGCCCCCTCGGGGGCGAGGCCGTCGAGCCGCCGGAGGAGCTCCTGCTTGACCGCGAGCCGCTCGGCCACGGCCTCGACGATGAAGTCCGCCGCGCGGACGGCGCCCGCCAGATCGCTCGTGGGCCGGACCCGGGCCAAGGCGTCATCTGCCTCGGCCCGGCTGGAGAGGCCCGCGTCCACGAAGAGCTTGAGCCCCTTCTCCACGCCGGCCATGGCGCGCGCGGAACTCTCCGCGGTCCGGTTGTACATCGCGACCGGATAGCCCGCCTGGGCGAACTGCTGGGCCACCCCGTGGCCCACGTAGCCGCCGCCCACGACGGCGATCTGCCTGATGCTTTCCACCCCGAAAGCGGCGCTCATGGGAAGGTCGAGGCCGGGCCGGGCCCCGCCGGGCAGACCATGCCTCACTCCGCTATGTAGCCGGTCCGAGCCACCCCGCGAAGCATCTCGCCGATCTTGATCCGATGGACGTCCGAGGTTCCATCGATATGATAGCACATCAGCGCGTCCCGCAGGATCTTCTCGATCGGGTAGTCCCTCATGTAGCCGTACCCCCCCATGAGCTGAAGGGCCATGTCGCACACCTTGGGCCCCACGTCCGAGGAGAAGATGGACGCGAGGATCCCGTGCCTGGCGTCGTAGTCGGGCTGGTCGGCCATCCACGCGGCCTGCAGGCAGACGGCGCGGGCGGCCTCGATCTGGGCGGCCATCTCCCCGAGCCGGAGGGCGACCGTGGTGTGCTCGATGATCGGCTTGCCCCCCTGGACACGGGTCTTCGCGTACTCGACGACGCACTCGAAAGCCGCCCGCGCCAGGGCGAGGCCGAAGGCCCCCGTCGTGGGCACGTGGCGCGCCCCGAAGGAGGCGAGGAACTGCAGCCCGCGCCCCACCTCGCTCACCCGGTTGAAGTCGGGCACCCGGCAGTTCTCGAAGATGAGCTCGGCGTTCATCATCAGCCGGTTGCCCAGCTTGTCGTGGATGCGCCCGATGCGGAACCCCGGCGTGCCCTTCTCGACGAGGAACGTGGTCAGCCCCTTGGTGACGCCGACCGTCCTGTCGGTGCGCGTCGCCACGAAAAAGAGCTTGGCGACCGAGGCGCAGGCGATGAAGTGCTTGGTGCCGTTGATCACCCAGCCGCCGCCATCCCGGACGGCGGTGGTCCGCACCCCGCCGTCCGGCTCATCGTAGGGCATCAGGGTGTCGCAGCCCGAGTTTGGCTCGGTGATCCCCACCGCGAGGAGCGCGGTGTCGTCGTCCGTGAACTTCGGCAGGAAGTGCTCCCGCTGCTCCTTCGAGCACTTCTGGACGAGGAGCTTCGCCATCTTCCACGCCTGGTGGAAATGGGTGGCGAGGCCCGAATCCGCCTGGCAGAGCTCCTCCAGCATGACGAGATGGGTGAGGATGCCGATCCCGCCGCCGCCGTACTCCCTCGGCAGGGCGGCGGTCCGCAGCCCGGCCTTCGAGCCCGCCTTGATGACGTCCCAGGGAAAACGCCTATGCACCTCGGCGGGGTCCGCCAGCCGGTCCAGCTCGGCCACGACGGGCTTCATCTCCTTCACCGCAAAATCGCGCGCCAGCGTCTGCAGCCTGATCTGCTCGTCCGA
>JACPCT010000226.1 GCA_016184445.1 Candidatus Tectimicrobiota bacterium
TGGAGGGGGTTGGCCTTGTAGCCCGCCTTCTCCAGGTTCTTGTCGCCGAAGTTGTCGGTGTTGGCGATGATGACGCCGCCCTTCTTGAGGTCGCCCAGGTTGGCCTTGAGGGCGGCCGGGTTCATCGCCACGAGGACGTCCACCTCGTCGCCGGGGGTGTGGACTTCCTTGTTGCTGAAGTTGATCTGGAAGCCGCTCACGCCGGCCAGGGTGCCGGCGGGGGCGCGGATCTCGGCGGGGAAGTCGGGGAAGGTGCTGAGGTCGTTGCCCGCCAGCGCGGTGGCGTTTGTGAAGCGGTCGCCGGCCAGCTGCATGCCGTCGCCCGAATCCCCGGCGAAGCGGATGGCGACGGTGTCTACCTCGAGAAGCTGTTTGTCCTTTCCGTTACGCCCCGAAGAATCCACCATGGCTCCGATCGTCCTTTGGGCGGCCCAGCCTGCGCCCGCGCGAAATGAGGAGGAGTGGGAACACTCCGTCGGGAAACCGCTGCCCAGCGAAAGCCTGACCCCGCGGCCTCCCTTCGAGCCCGCAGGCCCAGCGGGCCATTATGGAAAATCCGGGCCGGGGCGTCAACAAATCCGGGGAATTTCACCCGCCCCCCGCCGGGCCCCCTAGGGGGCGCCCCGGCCGTCCAGCCCCAGCTCCCCCGCCACCCCCTGCATGGCCTCCAGGGTGAGAGCGATGTGGTCCTCGAGGGGGACCTCCAGCTCCCGGGCCCCCTTCTCGATGTCCTCGCGGTTCACCCCCCGGGCGAAGGCCTTGTCCTTCCATTTCTTGCGGACGCTGCTGGGCTTGACCTGGCGGAGGTCCTTCGCGGGGTTCACGAGGGCCACCGCCGTGATCAGCCCCACCAGCTCATCCACCGCGAAAAGGGCCTTGGCCAGCCGGGTTTCGCGGGGCACATCCAGGTAGTCCGCATGGCCCAGGATGGCCTGGAGCATCACCTCGGGGGCGCCCTTCCCCCGCAGGTGCGCCACCCCCACCCGGGGGTGCTCCTCGCGGGCGGGGTGGCGCTCGTAGTCGAGGTCGTGGAGGAGGCCGGTCAGGCCCCAGAGCTCCTCGTCCTCCCCGTACTTGCGGGCGTAGGAGCGGAGCGCCGCCTCCACCGCCCGGGCATGGGACCTGAGGCCAGGGCCCTGGGTCCACTCGAACAGAAGCGCCTCGGCCTCCGGCCGGCTCCAGTTCATCCCGCCCTCCCGGTAAACGCGCGAGGCGCCAAATGCCTTCCCCTATCCTTCCGGCATTCGCTCCGCGGTGTCAAGGAAAAGTCCGCTCCCGTGGCCGGGGAACGAGTTCTTGTGCTACATAGGGAACGCTTTGGGCACCGCCATTCCCCCTTTCTCCTTTTCAACGCCCCTCATGGGAGACGCCCTCATGCTTCTGAACAAGCCCCGCGCGCTGGAGCTGATGCGCGAGCACGGCCTGGCCGCCATCATCGGGACTACCCACGAGAACGTCACCTACCTCACCGGCCACGTCGGCTGGGCCACCCGCGTCTACCGCCAGCGCAAGAGCTGCGCCCTCATCGCCAACGACCCCGCGGCGGGCACCGACCTCATCCTGAACCGCGCGGACAACACCTACTACGCCGCCTACGGGGGCACGGCCGAGCGGGTGTACGTCTACGGCGGGCAGGCCTACCACGTCGAGCCCCCCGGCTGGGCCCCCCAGGACCCCGAGATGAAGCGCTACATGGAGCTCCACGAGAGCGGGGGCCGGCACAAGACCCTCCTGGAGGGCCTCCTCGCCGCCCTCAAGGCGCGGGGGATCGGCAAGGGCAAGATCGCCCTCGACGAGGAGGGCTGCGGGCCCGAGCTCCTCGCCGCCCTCAAGGAGAAGCTCCCGGGCTGCGAGTTCGTCCCCGGCTCGGGCCTCTTCCTCATGATCCGGCTCGTCAAGACGGAGGACGAGCTGAGGGCGCTTCGCGCGGCGGCCCAGATCAACGAGGACGCCATCGGCGAGGTGTTCAAGTTCGTGCGCCCGGGGGTGAGCGAGGCCGAGGTGGCCGAGGTCTGGCGCCAGGCCGTCGCCAAGCCGGGCGGGATGTGGCACTGGTTCCACTTCAACAGCGGGCCGAGGAGCATCTTCATCTTCCCGCCGACGGGCCGGAAGCTCCAGAAGGGCGACCTCTTCATGTTCGACGCGGGGCTCTTCTACCAGAACTACAACGCCGACACCGGCTCCTGCGGCTCCATCGGGGAGCCCAGCGCCCAGGCCCAGCGCGAGCGGAAGGCCATCGAGACGGGCTTCCACGAGGCCGTCGACACGGTGAAGGCCGGGGTGACCGGCGGCCAGATATACAAAGCCCTCCTCAGCGGCATCAAGAAGGGGTGGCCGCAGTTCGACGCCCCCTTCGCGGGCCACACCATCGGCCTGGAAGCCCGGGAGTTCCCCTTCATCCTGGGGGCCGAGACCAAGCACAACCAGCCTTTCCTGCCGGCGACGTCGGAGATCCCGCTCCCGGCCGGCTCGGTCATCAACATCGAGGCGCCGGTCGGCACCTTCGGCTTCGGGGGCTACCAGATCGAGTATTCGGTGGTGGTGAAGCCGAACGGCTGGGAGCCCCTGCTGAAGCAGGACCGGCACTTCCGGGTGATCGGGGCGTAGGGAAAAAATTCCTCACGATTGGTTCGTGGGGGGCGGGTTTCAAGCCCGCCCCTACGGATCGATCCGCCCGTAGGGGCGAGGCATGCCTCGCCCCTACGGAAATTTGCGAAACCTCGCGGACGGGGCCCCTACCCCTTCCTCACCCTGAGGCGGAAGACGATGTCCCGGGCCCGGAAGAGCCCCGAGAGGTGGAACTCCCAGATCTCGGGGAAGCGGTTGGCGAACCAGGCGACCCCCAGCCACCGGTGCAGGCGGCAGAAGGTGAGGCGGCACTCCAGCACCTCGAAGCGCACCTTCGTGTAGAAGGGCAGCACCGGGTAGTAGCACTCGAGAAGGCGGTTCGCCCACAGGCGCCAGCCGCGGGCGGGGCTCCCGCCCCCGCCGGTGAAGAAATCGAGGAACAGGACCGAGAAGTGGTGGCGGTGGGTCGGGTCGGCGAAGGAGCAGGGGTTCGA
>JACPCT010000227.1 GCA_016184445.1 Candidatus Tectimicrobiota bacterium
AACGACCCGGACGCCCGGGCCCTGGTGGTGGAGCTGGCAGCGGAGGAGGGAGAGCTGGAGGACCCCGGCGGGGAGTTGCGCGACCACCTGAACCGCCTGGGCGAGCGGTCCCGGCGCCGGCGGGAGGAGAGCCTGAACCAAGCGATTGAGGATGCCCGTCGCCGCGAGGGCGAGGATTCCCCTGCGGTGCTCAGGTTGTTGGAGGAGAAGAATGCGTTGCTGCGCCAGCGGCAGCGGCAGGTGACTCCCCGCTAGGGCGCCCGCGAATTTGGCATCGGCCTGAGATGCCCCGGCATTGAGGGAAAAGGAGCGGAAATTGGACGAGATGGTGACCAGCGAGAACGAGACCAAGATCACGGACGTGAAGGGCCTGATCGACCTGGGCAAAGAGAAGGGCTTCCTCACCTATGACGAGGTGAACGACGTCCTGCCGCCCGAGGTCACCTCGCCCGAGGCGATCGATGACATCATGGTCCTCTTCAATGAGATGGATATCGAGATCCTCGACTCGGACGCGGCCGAGAAACGCGTGGCCCGCAAGAAGGATCTCGCCGAGACGGAAGATCGCGAGGAGCCCGAGGCCGCGGAGACCCTCGCCACCTTCGACGACGCCGCCTACGGCAAGACGGACGACCCCATGCGGATGTACCTCCGCGAGATGGGGCAGATCCCCCTCCTCAGCCGCGAGGGGGAGATCGAGATCGCCAAGCGGATCGAAGAGGGCCAGCTCGAGGTGAGCCTGGCCACAGTAAGCACGCCCGTGGCCGTCAACGCCGTGCTGGAGCTGGGCGAGAAGCTCCGGAAGGGCGAGCTTACGGTCGTGGACATGGTGGTGGTGAGCACGGATGCCACCGCGGAGGAGGAGGACGCCAACAAGGAGAAGCCCTCCTACGAAGAGGACAAGAAACGCGTCCTGGCTCTGGTGAACCGGGTCAAGGCCCAGATCCGTTTGCTGGACAAGCTTCGCTCCCCGGACAAGAAGCCGGGGGGAGGGGCGAAGGCCCCCGCCGTCCTGAAGCACCTCGAGAAGGTGGCCGCCCTCATCCGCGACATGAACCTCCGTCCCGAACAGGTGGATCGCATCGCCGACCGGGTGCAGGCTCTGGTCCAGTCGGTCCACAAGGACGAGGAGGAGGTGAGAGGCTACCTCGATCAGGTGAACATGGATGAGGCCGGGCTGCGGAACGCCGTGCGCGACCTCAGCAAGAGCAAATCGGGATCGGTTCCCGTGGGCGAGAGGCGCATCCCGCTGAGCATCCTGGCCGAGTACGACCGGCGCATCAAGAATGTCCGGCGCCGCATCAAGCAGACGGAGAAGGAGGCGGGCGCCTCGCGCGAGGAGCTGGAGCGCTCGCTCCAGATGATCCGGCAGGGGCGGCGCAAGGACCGCCAGGCCAAGAAGGAGCTGGCCGAGGCGAACCTCCGCCTGGTGGTGAGCATCGCCAAGAAGTACACGAACCGGGGCCTGCAGTTCTTGGACCTGATCCAGGAAGGAAACATCGGCCTCATGAAGGCGGTGGACAAGTTTGAGTACCGGCGCGGCTACAAGTTCAGCACCTACGCCACGTGGTGGATCCGCCAAGCCATCACCCGCGCGATCGCCGACCAGGCGCGGACCATCCGCATCCCGGTGCACATGATCGAGACGATCAACAAGCTTGTCCGCACCTCCCGCCAGCTCATCCAGGAGCTCGGGCGCGAGCCCTTCCCGGAGGAGATCGCCGTCCGGATGGAAATGCCCGTGGACAAGGTGCGCAAGGTCCTCAAGATCGCCAAGGAGCCCATCAGCCTCGAAACCCCCATCGGCGAGGAGGAGGACAGCCACCTGGGCGACTTCATCGAGGACAAGAAGGCCGAGTCGCCGCAGGACTCCGTCATCCGGCTCAGCCTCAAGGAGGCCACCCACCGGGTGCTCCAGACGCTCAGCCCCCGGGAGGAGAAGGTCCTGCGCAAGCGCTTCGGCATCGGGGCCGAGAACGAGCATACCCTTGAGGAGGTCGGGCAGGATTTCGACGTCACCCGGGAGCGCATCCGCCAGATCGAGGCCAAGGCGCTCCGCAAGCTCCGCCATCCCAGCCGGAGCAAGAAACTGCGCAGCTTTATCGAGGAATAGCAGGGAACTCCGCCTCGCCCGCCCTGCGGCCGCGGGTTTGACAATCCCCGCCGGGGGGAGCCATAACAATGGGTCGAACGGGCTGGTCCGCCGACCGTGGGAAGGTGCCTTTCCGGCCCCGGTCCCCGGCGGCCATCTCCATCTGGGCCCATAGCTCAGCGGTAGAGCGGCCGGCTCATAACCGGTTGGTCCTTGGTTCGAATCCAGGTGGGCCCACTAATCTCGAGAGGGCGGGGAGTCCCTTCCGGTGCACCCTGAGCTTCGGGCTTTGGTTGAGCTTCAGGCCATCGATGACCGCATCGCCGCCCTGAAGCGGGAGCTCGTCGCCATCCCCGGCCGAGTCGAGTCCGAAAACCGGCTCCTCAAGTCCTTCGAGGATTCGGTCGCCGAGGCCCAAAAAGCCGTCGAGAGCGTCAAGAAGCGCCAGCGCGACACCGAGCGCGAGATCCAGTCCACCGAGCAGAAGCTGCGCGAGGCCCGGGGTAAGCAGGCCCTCGTGAAGACCAACGACGAGTTCCGCGCCCTAAGCAGCGAGATCGCCCAGCTGGAAGGCCAAGTCGGCTCCCTCGAGGACGCCGCGCTCGAGATCATGGAGAGCCTTCCCGCCGCTGAGAAGCGGCTGGCCGAGGAGAAGGGTGAGATGGATCGCGCCAAGGGGCAGGTCCAGGGCGCGGTGAGCCGCCACAAGGCCGAGGGGGAGCGCCTGGAGAAGAGCCTCCAAACCCTCCTCATCGAGCGGCAGACGGTTGCCGCCGCCGTCAGTTCCCCTTGGCAGGAGCGCTACGAGAGATTCTACAAGGGCCGGGGCGGCCTGGCCGTGTGCCCCATCATCGAGCAGACCTGCCAGGGCTGCCGGATGTCGGAGACGCTCCAGCGCTTCTTCGAGATCCGCGACTCCGAGGACACCATCTTCACCTGCTCGAACTGTGGCCGCATCATCTTCTACAAGGTGGCCACCAACAACGTGGCCGAGTACCAGGGCCTCCTGCTGGGCCTGGGGCAGGCGCTGGAGTTCGGGGCCAGCGAGGTGGAGGTGGTGACCGACTCCGAGCTCCTGGCACGCCAGTGGAGCGGCGAGTACCGGGTCAGGCATCCGGAGCTGAAGGAGCTCTACGGAAAGGCCAAAGAAGCCGCCCGCAGGTTCGAGCGGGTGGTGGTGCGGCACGTGCGCCGGGGCGAGAACGTCGCCGCCGACGCCGCCGCCAACCGGGCCATCGACTCGGCCCCGGGCGCTTGAGCAGAGGGAGGAGAGCAGCATCCGGCTTGGACCGGAGCGGGCCGCGCGGCCGCTCGCGGCTTCGCGCCGCGGGAGGAAAGTCCGGGCTCCGCAGGGCAGGGTGGTGGATAACGTCCACCGGGGGCGACCGATGTCTCCGGGTTGGCCGCATGAGGCGGAGGGCAACTTCCGTCCCAGATGGATGGCCGCGGGCCCGCCCCTCGGGGCGGGTGACAGAACCCGGCTTACAGGCCCGCTCTGGTCCGGTTTTTTCCCTTGCGCAGGCGGGGAGTCCTGATGACCGAAGAAACCCTGTTGGTGGAGAAGCAGGGCGGCGTCGCCACGGTCGTCATCAACCGGCCTGGCCAGCACAACGCCATCCTGCGCGCCATGTGGCAGCGTCTCCCCGCCATCTTCGAGGAGCTGGAGCGGGACGGCGAGACCCGCGTCATCGTCCTCCGCGGGGCGGGCGAGAAGGCCTTCGCCTCGGGCCAGGACATCACCGAGTTCCGCGAGACCACGACGCCCGAGGCGGCGCGCGCCCATAGCAGCCTCCTGGACGGGGTGCTGGAGCGCATCACGGCGATCCGGCTTCCCACCATCGCCATGGTGCACGGCTTCGGGATGGGGGGCGCGGTGGGGCTCCTGGCGGTGTGCGACCTGCGCTACGCGGCCGAGGACGCCGTCATCGCCGTCCCTGCGGCCCGACTCGGCATCGTCTACCCGGAGCCCCTCACCCGGCTCATCATGAACCTCATCGGCCCGGCGAACACGAAAGAGATGCTCATGACGGCCCGCCGCTACTTGGCCGAGGAAGCTCTCCGCATCGGCTTCCTGACGCGGGTGTTCCCCAAGGCGGAGCTCGAGAAGCAGACCTACGACGCGGCCCGCGCGATCGCCACGAACGCCCCCATCTCGGTGCGGAACTCCAAGGAGATGGTGAACCTCATCCAGGCGGATTCGCTCTCCCCCGAGGGGAGCGAGCGCGCCCGGGCTCTCCGGCTGGCGGGTTTCAACAGCCAGGATTTCTCGGAAGGCGTGGATGCCTTCCTGAACAAGCGCGTGCCGGTCTTCCGCGGCGCGTAGGCGGCGCCGCGCCCGCCCGCGCGAGGAAAGCTGATGGATTCCCCCAGGACGACGGATGAGGTGAAATCCCTGGACGCGGGCTGGGTGGCCGAGGAGGCCGCCCGGGCCGCCGGGGTGATCTCCCGTTACCTGCGGCCCACCCCCTGCCGCTTCACCGAGCATTTCTCCGAGCAACTGGGCCTCGAGGTCTATCTCAAGCCCGAGAACTTCCAGCGCACGGGTTCCTTCAAGGTGCGGGGGGCCTTCTACGCCGCGAGCCGCCTCACCCCCTCCCAGCGCCAGTGGGGTGTCGTCACCGCTTCGGCGGGCAACCACGCCCAGGGCGTCGCCTTCGCGGCCAAGCAAATGGGCGTGCGCTCGCTCGTCGTCATGCCCGAGTACACCCCCAACACCAAGCTCGACGCGGTGAAGGCGCTGGGGGCCGAGGTGGAGCTTTACGGCGCTACCTTCGACGAGGCCTACGCCCGCGCCCGGGAGTACGAGGGCTCGCGCGGCCTGGTGATGGTCCCCCCCTTCGACCATCCCGACGTCATCGCGGGCCAGGGCACGCTGGGGATTGAGATCCTCGACGAGGTGCCCGACGTGGGGACCATCCTCGTCTCGGTGGGGGGAGGCGGCCTCATCTCGGGAGTGGCCGCCGTGGTCAAGGCCCGCCGCCCGGACGTGCGCGTCGTCGGGGTGGTGGCCCAGGGGGTGCCCTCCCTGCCGCGATCCCTCGACGCCGGCCGCATCGTGGAGGCCCCCTCCATCTCGACCATCGCCGACGGCATCGCGGTCAAGCGGGTAGGGGACTTCTGCTTCCCGCTGATCCAGCAACTGGTGGACCAGGTGGTCACCGTCTCGGACGATCACATGGCCCACGCCATCCTGAGCCTGCTCGAGCGCGAGCGGATGCTCGCCGAGGCGGCCGGGGCCGCGCCCCTCGCCGCTCTCACTGAGCGGCGGGCCCGTGTCAACGGCAAGGTTGTGGCCCTCCTCAGCGGCGGGAACCTCGACGTCAACCTCCTCTCCCGCATCATCGGCAAGGGCCTGGCCCTCGCCAACCGTTACGCCCGGGTGCAGGTCCCGCTCCAGGACGTGCCGGGGGCCCTGGCCAAACTCTCGAAGACCGTGGCCGAGTGCCGGGTGAACATCATCCACATCGAGCACGACCGCCTGTCTACTCAGGTGCCCATCAACCATACCATCTCGACGCTCTACCTGGAGGTGCGGGGCCGGGATCACCTGGAAGCCTTGATCCAGCGCCTCCTGGCCGAAGGCTACGAAGTGCGCCGGGAAGGGAACTGAGACATGGGTTCGCCGCGCCGCGCCGTCATCAGCGTCAGCGACAAGAGGGGGGCCGCCGAGCTGGGCCGCGCCTTGCGCGACGCGGGGTGGGAGATCCTCTCGACCGGGGGGACGGCCAAGGCCCTCCGGGAGGCGGGGGTCGAGGTCACGGACGTGAGCCGCTACACCGGCCAGCCGGAGATCCTGGGCGGGCGGGTCAAGACCCTCCATCCCAAGGTGCTGGGCGGCATCCTCGGTCGCGCCGATCAGGCCGCGGAGATGCAGGCGAACGGCATCGAGGCGATCGATCTGGTGGCGGTCAACCTCTATCCCTTCCGGGAGACGGTGCGCAAGCCTGGGGTGACCCGCGAAGATGCGGTCGAGCAGATCGACATCGGCGGCCCCAGCATGGTGCGCGCCGCCGCCAAGAACCACGGCCGCGTGGCCGTCGTCGTGGACCCGAACGACTACCCGGAGGTCATCGCCTGCCTCCGGGAGGGGGGGAGCTTTCCCGCCGCGCTCCTCCGGCGGCTGATGCTCAAGGCGTTCCGGCACACGGCGGCCTATGACGCGGCCATCTCGGCCTACTTCGCCGCCCAGGAGGAGGAC
>JACPCT010000228.1 GCA_016184445.1 Candidatus Tectimicrobiota bacterium
GTGGCGGGGCCCGGCGCGGCCGCCGCCTCCGGCACCAGGACGTCGTCCTCGATGCGGACGATCTCGGGCTCGCCCGCCATCCCGGCCCGGCGGACCACCACCTCATTCCCGGGGCTGGGGCGCTCCTCCTTCTTGGGAGCCGGGCCGCCGGCGAGGGCCGGGGCGCCCTCCCTCCCGCTGGCGCCAGCGGGCCAGGGGAACGGAACGGCCGGCCCCTCCATTCCGCCGCCGGCCCCCTTGCCGCCCGCCCCGGCCTCCTCCCTGGCGGGCGCCGGAGCCTCTTCCGCGGCCATGCGGCCGCGCCCGATGCGGAGCCCCCCGGTGGCGGGAGGCTTCTCCGCCGGCGGGGACCACGGAACCTCCTGCGCCTCCTCCGGCGGCTTCTCCGGCGGGGACCAGGGAATCTCCCGCGCCTCCTCCGGCGCGGGCCACACCACCTCCCGCAGGAAAGCGGCCAGGGAGAGCCCCTTCTCGGCCGCGGGCTCCTCCTCCGGGCCCGCCCCGGGCCCGGCCTCCTTGTCCTTGCCGGGGGGAAGCCTGGGCGGAGCAGAGGGGGACCCGGCCTCCCCCGCCTGGGCCGCCGGGCCCGGGAGGAAGAGGCGGCCGCCCTCGGGGAGCATCCGCCCCTGACCGAACAAGGTGGGGCCTCCCGCGCCCTCTCCTTCTTCTTCAGAGAGCCCAGCCCTGGGAGAACGCAGGAGCCTGAACCTCCCCCGGGCCCGCCCGTTCTCCCCCGGCCCCGGGAGCACGGGGGCCGCGTCCGCCCCCCCAGCGGCGCGCGCCTCCGCCTCCGGATCCTCCCCCTCCCCGCCGTGCCCGGTCCCGTTCGAGGAGGACCGCCAGCCGCTCAGGCGCCCGGGGAGGCCGGCCACGGGAGAAGCCGCCGCCCAGGCGGCCCGCTTGACGGCCGAGACCGCCCCCTCCGCCACGCCCGCGAAACCCGCCAGGGAGACGGCGCGGGCGGCCGCCCAGCCCGAGCCGCGGAGGACGAGGGCGATGACCCTCCCGATGGACAGCCGCGTGGTGGCCACCAGCGAGGCCAGGAAGGCCGCGGTGAGGATCACCCAGCTCCCGGCCCACCCCAGGTAGGCGTCGAGGAGGACGGCCACCCCGTAGCCGAGGGCGCCGCCCGCGAGGGCGCCCGGGCCGAACAGGGGGTCGGCCGCGAAGCCCTTGTAGAGCATCCCGGCCGCGCTCAAGAGGATGACGAGGCCGCCCAGCTCCCGCCAGCCGGGCCGCCAGGACCTGAGCCCAGCGAAGGCCGTCACCCCCCAGGCCACGAAGCCCAGCGGGAGGAGGACGGAGAAGGCGCCCGCGGCCTGGACGAAGCTCCCGGCCAGATAGGCCCCCACCGTCCCCCCGTAGTTGCGGACCAGCCAGCCGGCGCTCACCCGGCGGCTCCAGGAGGGGTCGTCCGGGTGGTGGGTCCACAGCGCCAGGGCGAGAAACACCCCGAAGGCCACCAGGAAAAGGCCCACGACCTCGTTCATGCGATCGGAGACGGAGCGCGGGTCGGGCGCGCCCGAGCGGTGGGAAGGCATGGAGAACCTCTCCGGGCCCGCCGGGCCCCTGGGCGGGCGGCGGGCCAGCTCACCTCGGGCGGAGGAGAGAAAACCTCGAAACCATATCAGATCATAGCGGGAAAGGCAAGAAATCGCAAAGGTTGGAAGTCTTAATTTAAAGCTCCGGCAGGCGATCCGGCTTGGCCGCCCGCGCCCGGGCCTTGGGGGCGCGCTTGAAGGTGCGGTTCGCCTGCTGCGAGGGGGGATAGTCAATCCCCTTCCCTCCCAGCAACTCCTCGACGGTCAGAATCTGCAAGCGCGGGTGCTTGCCCCAGGGCGACTCGTAGAAGCCCGCGCTGGCCGCCTCTGCCTGACGCACAGCATAACCTGCGGCCGCGCAACGGCCATTGAGTTCATATCGTAGTTAGACGCCGCTACCCGAACGCAAGCTTCAAGTTCGGATCGTGATGCGAACCGATACGCTTTCCCCGAAGGGGGCAGAGGTCTACGACGGCACCAAAACGGATAAACACTTCGGCGAAACGGTCGTAGTGCTCGCCCCAATAGACCGTGGCGCAAGACATCGGCGCGCCCTTGCCGCCGTCTTGTCCGTTAACGAGGAAGCGCAGGCGGGTGTCGTAGAGGAAAGCGGCACCCGTCGCCGCTCCCCACACGTAATACTTCCAGTGAGCAGTGTTCGTGGCGACGGGAACCAGCGCCAAGACCTCGGAGTGATGTTTCTTGAATGCCTCCGCACACCGCCGCATCCAGTCCTTGATGGTAGTCCCACGCTCCCGATCTGCGCCGTATGGTGGGTTAACGTAGATCGTTGGAAACCCCCACGGCTCTCGCAACCCGTCGCGTGTGGGAAGCGTGTACTCGACCGTCGCTCGCACAATAGAGTGGCGATTAGAGCACGGATCGAGCGCGATCTCACCGCCGAAACAATCCCTGACCGCCTGAACATACTTGGCAGGGGTGCACCAATCCTGGCTTAGCGCTGTCACCGTTCGTCCCGCTGTCATGGTCTTAGAATGTTCCTCCAGTTTTTCCGCCGAAGCTTCCCCAGATCATCACGCAACTGCCGAAGGGTCTGATGTTTCGGCGCGATCACGTTGAACCACGTCTCAACTTCGGTCTCATGCTGGGAAAAGTATCGACGAAGTGCCGCGTCCGCCGCAACGTCGACCTGAACCTTCGTAAACCTGTTCCGTCCAGACTTTCCGGAGTAGCTTGCCAAGAATGCAGCCCGAGCAGCGGCGAGTTCTGGCGTCGGCTTCAAGAGGAGGCATTGAATGAACTGGCCCAACCCCTCGTCCGTCAGAAAAAGCAACCAGTCGTAGGAATGAGCCAGGACCTTGAGCTCCTTATTGTGATTATCGGAGGTGAACCAATTCCCGTGATTACTGACCACGCCGATGGTGAGGATGAAGTCGGCAAGGAGGTCAGCATCTCGTCCATCCACCACTTCTCGCAGGATCTGGTCGTACGGTTTACTGAAAAGAGTACCATCCGACCGCTCTATGACACCGAGCACCCGACCGCTCCGTGAGCGTATC
>JACPCT010000229.1 GCA_016184445.1 Candidatus Tectimicrobiota bacterium
CCAGGCTGGGCTCGACGGTGGCGAGGTCGAGATCCAGGGTGTCGGTGTAGACGGCCTCGGGGGCCGCCCCGTCGCGGAACATGCACTGCGCCCGGGCGTAGGCCTCGACCAGCTCGATGGTCTCCCTGGGCCGCCCGGTGAGCTCGAGGTAGCGCAGGGTCTCCCGGTCGATGGGGAAGATTCCGCAGGTGGCGCCGTACTCGGGGCTCATGTTGCTGAGGGTGGCCCGGTCGGCGAGCGGCAGCTCGGCGAGGCCGGGGCCGTAGTACTCGACGAACTTGGCCACCACGCCCTTGCGGCGGAGCATCTGGGTGGCGGTGAGGACGAGGTCGGTCGCCGTGGCGCCCTCGGGGAGCTTGCCGATCAGCTTGAAGCCCACCACCTCGGGGATGAGCATGGAGTAGGGCTGGCCCAGCATGGCCGCCTCGGCCTCGATGCCGCCCACGCCCCAGCCCAGGACGCCCAGGCCGTTGATCATGGTGGTGTGGGAGTCGGTGCCGACCAGGGTGTCGGGGAAGGCCAGGGTGTCGCCGTCCTTCCGGGCGGTGCCCACGACGGTGGCCAGGTACTCGAGGTTCACCTGGTGGATGATGCCCGTGGCGGGCGGCACCACCCGGAAGTTGTCGAAGGCCTGCTGCGCCCAGCGCAGGAAGGAGTAGCGCTCGGTGTTGCGCTGGAACTCCACCCCGGCGTTCTTCTCGAAGGCGTCCGGTGAGGCGAATTCATCCACCTGGACCGAGTGGTCGATCACCAGGTCCACCGGCTGGAGGGGGTTGATGAGCCTGGGGTCGCCGCCCATGGCCTTCATGGCGTCGCGCATGGCGGCGAGGTCCACCACGGCGGGCACCCCGGTGAAGTCCTGCAGGAGCACCCGGCTGGGCATGAAGCCGATCTCGCGCACGGGGGGTTTCTTGGGGTCCCAGGAGGCGAGGGCCTCGATGTCCCCGGCGGTGACGGCCTTGCCGTCCTCGTTGCGGAGGAGGTTCTCGAGGAGGATCTTGAGGGAGAAGGGAAGGCGGGCGATGTCCCCCTTGCCCTTCAGGGCGTCCAGGCGCCAGATCTGGTAGGTTTGGCCGCCCACCCTCAGCTCGGAGCGGGCATCGAAGCTGTTTGTCATGGATGCTCCCCACGCGCGAAAGGAACAGGGAGACCGGCCCCGGCGCCACCGCGCCGCGCGCCCGCGTCCCCCCTTCGCAAGCCCTGAAAAGGCCAAAATACCACAGGCGCCCCGGGGAGGCGACGCCGCGCGCGCCTCAGCCCGGGAAGCCCTCCGGGCCCCCCTCGATCACCATGTAGGTCGCCGTGGCGAAGGCGCGCAGCCGGCCCCCGGCCTCGTCAACCGCCTTCATCTGCCACACCGTGGTCCGGCGCCCCCGGTGGAGCAGGGCGCCCTCCGAGAGGAGCGCGCCCTCGCCCTGGGTGCCGATGAAGTTGATCTTCATCTCGAGGGTGAGCAGGCGGGAGCCCCGGGGATAGCTCAGGTGGGCGCCCACCCCCCCGGTCACGTCCAGCAGGGTGGCCACGGCGCCCCCGTGGACGGTCCCCCAGGGCTGGAGGATTTCGGGGCGCACGGGCAGGCGGAGCCGGCAGAAGCCCTCCCCCCCGTCCAGGAACTCGAGCCCCACCAGCCCGTTGAAGTTCCCGCGCCAGTGCTGCTTGACGAGGGCGTGGAGCTCCTCCTTGGTCAGGCCGCCCAGGGATTGCCCCCGCCCGGCATCGGAAGCCACGGGCCTAGCCGAAGATCTGGGTGGGCACCCGCCCCCACTCGGCGGGATCGGAGAAAATGGCGCCGCCCTTCTCCTCGAAGGCGAAGAAGAGGATCTCGGTCTCGGTCTTCCTGCCCTTCTTCTCCACCCGGCGGACGCTGATGGTGGGGACGTGGATGCCTTTCTCGAAGTTCTTCGCGTGGCTGAAGGTGACGGCCGCCTTGGCCTTGGCGGCGCAGGCCTCGAGCTGCTTGCGGCTCGTCTTCACCCGCCCGCCGGGCAGCACCTCGGCGCCGAAATTCTCGGTCAGCTCCACCAGGAAACGTTCGGGCTCCAGCATGAGAAGAGCTCTCCTCGCTCGGGAATGACGGCGGAACGCGCGGCCCCCTGCTCCGGCGGGGGCGGAGTCTAGCACCCCCTCCCCCGGGCTTGCCAGCCCCTCGCGCCTACCAGTCCCAGAAGAGGGTGTAGGCGCGGCCGGTGACGGGCCGCTCCTCCTCCCACAGGAGGGAGACCTGGCCCGTCTGGGGCAGGGTGCGGGGGAACACCCGGCGCTTGTTGAAGCTGTTGGAGGCCCCCTCGGACTCCTCCCGCCTCGCCCCCACGAGCCTGCGGCCGGGCGGGAGGAGCACCTCCAGGCGGAAGACCTCCGTCGGGTACTCGACCACGAGGGTGACCCACTCGTTGCGGCCGGTGAAGGCGTTGTGGAGGCGGATCTCGTGGCGCACCTCGAACACCTCGCCGCTCTTGATGGGGACGGGCATGACCAGGAAGGCGGAGTAGTCGGCCCCCGCGCCCTTGTCGATCCGGAACTCGACCGGGACCCACCCGGGTTCGGCCCTGTCGCCGTCGGGGATCACCCGGCAGGAGTAGCGGACCTCGCGCTCGCCCGTGCCGGTGTGGTAGCGGGTGCGCACCTGCGCGAGCTCCTGGAGGGCCAGGCAGCGGCGGACGCCCACCATCTCGGCGGCGCGGCCGTGGATGTCCTGGAGGGTGTAGCAGCGGGAGTGGTGGAGGACGCGGTAGTCGTAGGTCCGCACCTCCGCCGCCGGGGGGGCCTGGCCGGCGGGCTCCTCGTCCAGGCGCCCCTCGAGCCTGGCCAGGCGATCCCCCAGCGCCTTCTGCTGATCGAGGACCCGCCCCAGGCCCTCTGAGAGCCGCCCGAGCAGTCCCTCGAGCGCCTCGCCGCCGTCTCTCTTCCCGCCGTCCTCTTTCGGCTCGCTCATATCGCTCCCCGGATTCCGATCGCCAGACCGCCCGGGACCGATTATGGCAAGCTCTCCCGCAAATGTGTAATCCGATTGCGCCGCCGGGGCGCCCCGCGCCCCCGGCCCCTCTCCTGAAGGGACG
>JACPCT010000230.1 GCA_016184445.1 Candidatus Tectimicrobiota bacterium
GCAGCCTCCCCCCCACATCCAGGCGGCTCAGGCTTGCCCCCGGCGGTAAAAAGGCGTCTTGACCACGCGGGCGGCACGGGCCTTCCCGCGAATCTCCACGTCGATCTCGCATCCCTCGCCCGCATGCGTCAAGGGAACGTAGCCGATGCCGATGGCTTTGCCAAGGGTGGGGCTCATGGTCCCGCTGGTCACCGCGCCGGCCGGCCGCCCCCCGGCCAGAATAGGGGCGCCGTGGCGGGGGATGCCCCGGTCCACCATCTCAAATCCGACGAGCTTGCGCGAGAGCCCCTTCTCCTTGATCCGCAGCAGGGCCTCGCGGCCGATGAACCCCTCCGCCTGGAATTTCACCACCCAGCCCAGCCCGGCCTCAAGCGGGTTCGTGGCCTCGCCGATGTCGTTGCCGTAGAGGGCGTACTTCATCTCGGTCCGCAGGGTGTCCCGCGCCCCCAGGCCGCAGGGCTTCAGGCCCTCCCCCGCGCCCCCGGCCAGGAGGGCCTCCCACAGGGCGGGCGCGTCCCCGGCCCGGCTGTAGAGCTCGAAGCCGTCCTCCCCGGTGTAGCCCGTCCGGGAGACCAACAAGCGGCATCCCCGCCACGTTCGCTCCCCGGCCCCGTAGTAGGGGATGGCTCCCAGATCCCCCCCGCCGGGGAGAAGCCGGGCCAGGATGGCCTCGGCGCGCGGTCCCTGGAGGGCCAAGAGGCCCGTCTCCCCGCTCACGTCGCGGAACTCGACGCCCGGCCCCTTCTGGGACAACATCCAGGCCCAATCCTTCTCGATGTTGGCGGCGTTCACCACCGCCATGTAGCGCTCGCCCTCCAGCCGGTAGACGGTGAGGTCGTCCACGATCCCCCCGTCCTCCCGGCACATGGCGCAGTACATCACCCGCCCCGCCTCCAGGCCGGAGACGCCGTTCGTCACCAGGCGCTGGAGGAAGGCGGCGGCCCCCGGCCCCCCGGCCTCGAACTCCCCCATGTGGCTCACGTCGAAGAGGCCCGCCGCGCCGCGCACGGCGTGGTGCTCCTCGATGACGCCGGTGTACTGGACCGGCATCTCGAACCCGGCGAAGGGGACCATCTTCGCGCCCGCCGCCACGTGGGCCGCGTACAGGGACGTGCGCCGGAGGGCGCCCTCGGTCATGGGATCCTCCCGCCTGCCGGGACAAAGGCCGGGCTGCCACCGCCCGCCCTACTCCACTCCCTCCGGCCGGGAATTTCAAGATTCCCGCCCGCCCGGCCGGAAGGGCCGCCCCCAGGCAGGGACAAACCAAAGGAAAATCAATCGATTCCCGGCTGTCCCCGGCGGGCCCGCGCGGCTAGGCGAAGGCGCGGATGCCGGTGGCGAAGCCGCCGATGATGAGCTTCTGGATCTGGCTGGTGCCCTCGTAGATGGTGGCCACCCGTGCGTCGCGCAGGTAGCGCTCGACGGAGTACTCGTTGCTGTAGCCCATCCCGCCGTGGATCTGGATGGCGTCGTTCGCGCAGCGCACGGCGGCCTCGCTGCAGTAGTACTTGGCGATGCAGGTCTCGAGGGTGTTGGGCTTGCCCTGGTTCTTGAGCTCCCCGGCCCGGTAGAGGAGGAGGCGGGAGGCGTCGATGTCCACCACCATCCGGGCGATCATCTCCTGCACGAGCTGGTGGGCCGCGATGGGCTTGCCGAAGGTGTGGCGCTCCTTGGCGTAGGCGACGGACGCTTCCAACGAACCCCGCGCGATCCCCAGGCAGCCGGCCGAGACCGAGTAGCGCCCGTTGTCGAGGGCGGCCATGGCCACGGCGAAGCCCTGCCCCACCTCGCCCAGCAGGGCCGGGCCGGGCACCTCCACCCCGTCCAGGATGAGCTCGGCCGTGTTCGAGGCGCGCAGGCCGAGCTTCCCGTGAATGTCCCGGGAGGAGAAGCCGGGCGTGGAAGTCTCGACCAGGAAGGCCGCCATCCTGCGCGGGTTGCCGCGCTCGGTCTGGGCGATGACGATGGCGAGCTGGGCCACCCCCCCGTTGCTGATCCAGATCTTGCGGCCGTTGAGCCTCCAGCCGGAGGCGGTCTTCTGGGCGAAGGTCTTGATTTGCTGGACGTCCGAGCCCGCGTCCGGCTCGGTCAGGCCGAAGCAGCCGATCCACTCCCCCGTGCAGAGCCTGGGGAGGTACTTCCTCTTCTGCTCCTCGGTCCCGAACTTGAGGATGGGGGTGGCGACGAGGGAGATTTGGACCGAGATCACCGTGCGCACCGAGCTGTCGGCCCTGCTGATCTCCTCGCACAAGAGAGCGAAGGCGATGTAGTCCAGCCCCGCCCCGCCGTACTCCTCGGGGACCACCCCGCCGAACATCCCCAGCGCGCCCATCTCCTTCACGATCTCGGCCGGGTAGCGGCCCTCGATGTCCCTCTGGCGCGCGCCGGGCGCGACGCGCCGGGCGGCGAAGTCCGCCGCCTGCCGCCGGATGAGGCGCTGGGTCTCGTTCAGATCGAAGTCCACGCCGGCCTCCGTCCAAAGAAACCCGTAGGAGCGTTCAATTGAACGCCCCTGCAAAAACCCCGCATCCCCGGGTTCTATCCTTTCGCCTCGTAGGTGAAGAACCCCCGGCCCGTCTTCCGCCCCAGGTGGCCCGCCCGCACCATCTTGCGCAGGAGGAAGTTGGGCCGGTAGCGCGGGTCGCCCAGCTCGCGGAAGAGGGTCTCGGTCTTGGCGAGGTGGATGTCCACCCCGATGAGGTCGATCAGCTCGAGCGGCCCCATCGGGAGCCCCGCCCCGAGCTTCATCGCCTTGTCGATGTCCTCGGCCGAGGCGAGGCCCTGGGCGTAGACCTCGACCGCCTCGTTCAGGAGGCCCGCCAGGATGCGGCTGCCGATCCCCGCCGGGCTGTCGAAGCGGGCCATGACGGGCTCCTTGCCGAGCTTCTTCGCGAGCGCCTTCACGGCCTCCACCGTCTCCGGGCTCGTCGCCAGACCCGGCATGATCTCGACCAGCTTCATCACGAGGGGCGGGTTGAAGAAGTGCACCCCCACCACCTTCTCCGGGCGCGCGGTGGCGGCGGCCATCCCGGTGATGGAGAGGGAGGTCGTGT
>JACPCT010000231.1 GCA_016184445.1 Candidatus Tectimicrobiota bacterium
CGCCCCCCAGGAGCACGATGGCGTTGTACTTGCCGCTCTCGCACGCCTTCTTGACGTTCGGCACCCGGGCGTTCGCCGCGTAGAGGAACTCCTCCCGCGGCTCGGCGGGCCAGTCCCCGTAGGCGGCCGGCTCGCCCGGGTGGAGGTCCCACTCCACGTCCGCGAGGTGGGGCAGGATGAGGCCGGCGTTCATCAGCCGCTTCTCCTTGGGGAGCTCGAGCGGAACGCCGGTGATGTCGAAGTTGTGCTTGGACCCGCCCGGGAGCCTGAAGGGCGGGATGAGCAGGAAGCGGTATCTCGCGGCCACGGGGGTTCCTCCAGGCGGTCCATGATTCCACAAGGGTCCGGTGCGCGGGAGGGCAGGGGGGATATTCGGGGGCGTGGGGGCGGGAGGTCAAGGGGGGAGGGGGGGCCCGTAGGGGCGACCGGCCGGTCGCCCCTACCTACGAACCAATCGCGTCTTCCCCTAATGCGAGGTGACGAACTTCCCCCAGCCGGGCTCGCCCACCACCCTGCCCTCCTCGTAGACGAGCCGCCCGCGCACGAAGGTCATCACGGGGGCGCCCTTGAGGGGCTTGCCGTCGTGCATGGTCCAGCCGCCCTTGGAGACGGTCTTGCCCCGCTCCATCGTCTCGGTGCGGCCCATGTCCACCACCACCAGGTCGGCGTCCGAGCCCACCTGCACCGCCCCCTTGCGCGGGTAGAGGCCGTAGTGCTGGGCCGGGCCCGCCGAGAGGATCTGGGCGAGCCGCTGGAGGGTGGTCTTGCCCTCCGAGACCCCGTTCAGCATGAGCCGGGTGTTCACCTCGATGTTCGCCCCGGTGACGAGGGGGCTCGCCCAGATGTCCTTCTCCCCGGGGGCGATGAGGCGCCCGGGCTGGGGGGCGTGGTCGGAGCTGATCTGGTGGATGAGGCCCTGGTTCAGGCACCGCCACATCTCCTCCACCGTCCCGGGCTCGCGCGCCGTGGGGGCGAACTTCACCCAGGGGCCCTTCTTGCGCAGGTCGTCGAGCGTCAGGGTGAGGTAGTGGCCCATGGTCTCGGCGTAGACGGGCGCCCCGCGCATCTGGGCCTTGTGGATGCGCCGCAGGCCCTCGGGGGCGCTGATGTGGGCGAAGACCAGCCGGGCCGGGGGCTTCAGGGCGTACTCGGCCACCGAGCAGACCGAATCCACCGCCAGCTCCTGGGCCTCCCGGGTGTGCATCTCGGCGTGGACCAGGTAGTCCTTCCGCCCGGTGGCGCGCAGGAGGGCCTCGTTCGCGCGCACCACGGAGTCGTCCTCGGCGTGGATGAGGATGGCCCCCCCGAAGCCCGAGGCCAGGCGGAAGAGCCGCTGGAGCTGGCCGGGCATGAGGGGGGGCGTCTCGTGGATCTCGACCGTGAAGCACTTGAGGGCCACGGCGCCGGCGCGCCACATGGCCTCCACGTCCTCCACGTTGTAGGGGTAGACCCCGGCCATGAAGCCGTAGTCCACCACCCCCTTGCCGGCGAGGTAGGCCCGCTGCTCCTCCACCCGCCTGGCGCTGTCGATGGGGGGCTGGTGGCGGGGCACGTCCAGGATGCAGGTGAGGCCGGCCTTGGCCGCCGCCCCCGTGCCGCGGGCGAAGTCCTCGCACTCGGGGTAGCCCGGGTCCATGATGTGGCAGTGGGCGTCCAGGAAGCCCGCCATGACGTGGAGGCCCCCCGCGTCCACCGTCTTCTCCGCCGAGCCCTCGGGGCTCTCCGCGATGCGGACGATGCGGCCCCCCTTCACGTGCACCGCCGCCCGGTAGGCGGAGTGCGGCGTCACGATCTGGCCGCCCGCCACGATCAGGTCGAACTCACTCATGCTCTTCTCCTGGCATAGTGGGGACTTTGGCGGACGGGTGCGGCCGCGGGAGTGCAGGGGGATATTCGGACCCAAAGGGCGGGAGGTCAAGGTGGAGGGGGGATTCTTTGAGGTCACAAATTGTGACCTCAAAGAGGAGCATTTTTGGATGTCATTCCGAGCGCAGCGAGGAATCTTCGAGAGTGGCCACACTCGTAGATTCCTCGGTCGCTGCGCTCCCTCGGAATGACACCTTGGGGTTTTTCTCCCTCCCGCTCCGGGGGGGGCCCGTAGGGGCAGGCCCCCGTGCCTGCCCCGCCTAGGGCGCCCACAGGGGGCCGCCCCTACCACCGGCGTTCACAGGCCCAACAGCCGAATGAAGATGGACTAAAGAAGGAACGCCGCCATGACGGACCAAGCGATGATTTGGGCTCTCCTTCCCATCTCTCCGATGACGTTAAAGACGGCGGCACCAAGAAGGGAGAGCGCCCACAGAACGGATAGGGTTTCGATGAGCCTCATGGATTCCTCCTCGTCAAGCGTGTCCGTGGAGGATAGCAGTGGCCTCATCTGCATCCAGCCGCCCGTAGGGGTGTATTGCTATACGCCCCTACAAAACCTGCCGCAGATTTCGTCCGTAGGAGCGAGACATGCCTCGCCCCTACAAATCAACGCGGCTCCCCCCCTACCTCCCCCCCATCCTCTCCCTCATCCACTTGAACGACGCGGGGGCCCACTCCTTGAAGTGCTTGAAGGCGCAGTGGCCGTCGTCGGGGTAGACGCGGGCCTCCTTGCCGGTGACGGGGCCGTGCTCGAGCATGTAGTAGATGTTGCCGATGGGGGCGAGGTGGTCGTGCTTGCCGTTGATCATGAGGACGGGGCAGACGATCTTGTCCACGAGCCCGAGCTCGCTGAGCGCCCAGCGCTTGAAGTTGGCCTCCTCCTTCTCAACTGTCGTCGGTGTAAAAGAGGGCCCGTCCCCGGGGGCGCCGAAGACGTAGTTCGACCGCTTGTTCCGGTTCTCGACGAAGTTCCGCATCTCGTCCCCGGTCATGCGGTAGCCGAAGGGGTGGCCCGCGCTGGCGACGGCGGCCTTGACCCGCTCCGGGTAGGAGCCAGCCAGGAGCATGACGGAGTGCCCGCCCCGGCTGATGCCGAAGGCGCCGATGCGGTCCGGGTCCACCTCGGGCCGGGAGGCGAGGTAGTCCACCGCGGCCTTCCAGGCCTTGACGGAGGCGGGCTCGTAGGAGGCCATGCCCTCGGCCAGGCACATCTCGCCCGCCCAGCCGCGGTCCTCCTTGAACATGTCCCCCCCGCACATGATGAGGGCGGCGGGGACCTTGCTCTTCGGCCCCGCGCCCTTGGGCGCCCGGAAGTGGGAGGTGATGGATTTCCCCTCGCACGCCACCTTCACGAGCTCGAGCGGCGGGTCGAGGGATTCGCAGGCGCGCAGGTAGGCGCGGATGCAGTCCTGGTTCACCTCCTCCTTCAAGGGGGTGAGGGGGTGGGGGAAGCGGGCGATGGAGTAGTAGCTCTTGGCCTCCAGGAACTTGGCCCGCGCGCCCGCCTTGTCGCCCTTGGCGAGGAGGGCCTCGGCCTCGCGCTCGTAGCGCCGGCCGATCCCGCGCCAGGGGGGCACCCAGAGGCCGTCGGTCGTGCCCTTCAAGGAGGCGACGGTGCGCTTGAGGAGATCGATGTCCTCGACCATGGAGAACCAGCGGCGGTAGAAGCCGCCGTGCTCGACGACGAAGGGGTCCTCCCCGGGGGCCAGGGGGAGGGCCTCGATGGCGGCTGTGGCTTGGGTCATGGATGGTCTCCTTGCGGAAAGAAAAGGTTTCGGAGGATTGGCCTTTGCCTCTCGGTGTCATCCTGAGCCCTGCGCTTGCGCTCAGGACAGGCTCCGCGAAGGATATCGGTTTGGACTTGCGCCAAGACGGAGAACCCACACCGATATCCTTCGGTCGCTTCGCTCCCTCAGGATGACAATCTCTGTATTCTTCCCTCAGACGCTGATCAGCTCGAAGGGGAGCTTGGTGACCCGCTCGTTCCCCTCCGCGGTGATGATGTAGGTGCGCCCGAAGAAGAGGCCCAGCCGCCCGTCCTTGGTGGCCGGGTTGGGCTCGCTCATGATGACCATGCCGGGCTGGAGGGTCTGCTCGTAGCCGTGGCCGTCGACGCCCTCCATCCACACGTGGGGGTGGGAGGTGGCGATGTCGATGCCGTGGATGAGGACGGGGCGGCCCGTGTAGCCGTTCCGGAGGATGACCTGGCCCGCCTGGCGGATGTCCTCGAGCGTCTTGCCGGGCTTGAGGGCCTCCTCGATGCCGGTGGCGCTGGGGAGGACGGCCTCCTCCCAGAGCTTCTGGACGGCCTCGGTGGGCTTGCCGACGCAGATGGGGTTGCCGATCTGGGCGGTCACCCCGCCGTAGCCGGCCGCCAGCTCGTTGTTGATGAGGTCGCCCTCCTCGAGGACGCGGTCGGAGGGGTTGGGGTTGCCGAAGATCTGGGCGGGGTCCGTCATCGAGGTGGCGCCCACGATGAGGAAGTGGGGGTAGCCGCCCCCGTCCGACATGGCGAAGGAGGCGCTGGCGGCGAGCTGGCGCTCGGTGACGCCGGGCTTGGCCCGCGCGGCGATGGCCTCGACGGCGCGGTCGCAGAGCTCCCCCGCCTTGCGGAAGAAGGCCTGCTCCTCCCCGCTCTTCAGGTACCAGAGCTTGTGGAAGATGTCGGGGACGAAGACGAGCCTGGCCTTGGGGAGGGCCTCCCGCACGTCGAGGTAGTAGTTGGCGGGGAGGTACTCGGGCCCCCAGCCCTCCATGTTGATGGTGGCGAAGCCGATGGGAGCGGGCCGTGCGCACGTCCTTCACCCCCGCGGCCTGCTGGCGGACGGCCCAGATGTGGGTGCCCGCCATCGGGTAGAGGAGGGTGGGCTCCCCCTTCAGGGGGAAGACGACGTAGTTCGAGACCGAGCGGTGGTCCATGTGGCCGGAGAGCCAGACGACGCCCCCCCAGATGCTCATCAGGTTGGAGCCCCCGCCCACGATGAGGCAGTCAAGCCCCTGCTCGCGCATCGCCCCGCGCAGGGCCTCGTGCCGCCGCTTGTACTCGGCGGCGGAGAAGCGGGGGTAGACGGCGTCCCGGTGCCAGGGCGAGTCCTCCAGGTTGCCGAAATTCTTGTTCACGTGGAGCGCGTGGCAGACTTTCGAGAATTCGTACTGGCCCACGGGGCTTCTCCCTCCTGGACGGTGAGGCATCCCGCCCGCGCGGGGGCGCGCGGGAAGGGGAGATTGACGCGTTGCCGGGAAGTCTCAGGCGCGGGCGATTATACGCCAAGGGCGGGCGGGGTTCTATGGCCGGAGGGGGGGCGCCCCGGGGGGGCGGCGGCCGCCTCCTGGCGCGCCCGGATGCCGGGGGGGAAGGAGGCCGGAGAGGGGCCGGGCCCGTGCGGTGTCCCTGGGCGGGAGGGGCCGGCATCCCGCCCCCGGGCGCGGGGGATCCTCGCGCAACGAAGTCTTGATCATGAGCCTCGATTATACATAATGTTGGGGACGGGGGGCCCGTGTGGGGCCGCCCGCGCCCGCCCCTGTCCGCAGTGGCCGGATCAAGCAGATGCCCGGGGGGGCGTGCCCGGAGGAAGGCGTGCGCTTCGCGGGAAGGACGTCACGGATGAGATTCCGCATTCTGGGTTGCTGGCCCCTCCGGGGCGGGGCGCTCCTCCTCATCGCCGCCGCGGCCGCCCTGGCCCTCCCGGCCCCCGCGGCGCGCGCCGGGGCCCTCACGATCGGGGGCTCGGGCACGGGCCTGGGCGCGATGCGGCTGCTGGCCGGGGCGTTCGAGAGCGCCCACCCCGATGTGAGGATCACGGTCGTTCCCAGCCTGGGGACGGGCGGCGGGATCAGGGCCCTGGCGGATGGGGCCATCAGCCTGGCCGTCATCTCCCGGCCGCTGAAGGATGCCGAGCGCGCCCGGGACATGACCGCGGAAGAGTACGCAAGGACCCCCTTCGTCTTCGCCACCGCGAAGAAGGATGCCCCCTCCGGCTTCACCCTCCAGCAGTTCGCTGAAATCTACGCGGGCCGCATGGCCCTCTGGCCCGGCGGCGGGCGGATCCGGGTGATCCTCCGCCCCAAGAGTGACTCGGACACCGCCATCCTCGAGGGCATGTCCCCCGCCATGCGCCGGGCCCTTGAGGAGGCGCGG
>JACPCT010000232.1 GCA_016184445.1 Candidatus Tectimicrobiota bacterium
GCGCAGCAGCAGGATGTCGCGCATGACGTAGGCGAGGGCCGTGAGGATGAAGGCGACGCGTTCCAGGAGGAACTGCATCGTGAGGGCGACGGTGATGCCTTGCCAGATGGAGTCGAGCATTTTTTCGCTAACCTCGAAACAGAGGCGGAGCGGAAGACGGCGCCGTGCCCGGGCGGCGGAGGCGGATTCCACGGAGCTGCTGCCCAGTGGCCGCAGGTTTTCCGAGAAACACAGGTTTTCGCCTTCGTGAGCGAACCAGGCAACGGGATTATATCGGAAATCGCCCGGCGCTGTCAGTGAAAAACGGGCGAAAAATTCGGGGTCGAGTCTGAAATGAGGAGGGGAGGCCGAAGGCTGAAATTCAACCGTAGCGGGCGCGGCGCTCCTGGTATCCCTTGACGGCCGGGTAGAGGAAGAGGGCCAGCGCCCCCAGGAGGAGGACCAGCGAGGTCGGCCGCGTCAGGAAAACACTGAAATCCCCTTGCGAGATGATGAGGCTCTGGCGGAAGGCGGTTTCGGTTTCCTCCCCCAGCACCACCCCCACGACCATGGGGGCCAGCGGGTAGCCCAGCTTCTTGAAGAGGTAGCCCACGAGGCCGAAGAGCAGGACCAGCCACATGGTGGGGAGGGTGTTGTTCTCGGTGTAGCCCCCGATGTAGCAGAGGAGCATGATCAGGGGCACCTGGACGGTGAAGGGGATCCGGAGGATCTGGGCCCACAGGGGGATGAAGAAGAGGTTCAGGACGACCGAGAGGAAGGCCGCCACGTACATGCTGGCGATGAAGCCCCAGACGACCTGGGGGTGGTCCTTCATCAGGAGCGGCCCCGGCTGGAGGCCCCAGATCATGAGGGCGCCCAGGATCACGGCCGCCGTCGGGGAGCCGGGGATCCCCAGCGTCACCAGGGGGAGGAGCGAGCCCACCTCGGCGGCCGAGGCGGCGGCCTCGGGGGCCACCACCCCCTCCAGGTCCCCCTTGCCGAACTTCTCGGGGTTCTTCGAGAAGCGCTTGGCGAGGCCGTAGCCCACGAAGGAGGCCGGGGTCGCCCCCGTGCCGGGGAGGACCCCGATCCAGAAGCCCGTGATGGTGGAGCGGAGGAACGTCTTCCAGTAGCCGGCCATCTCCCGGACGGCGCCGGCCACGTCCCTCCAGCTCACCCGGGCCTTGACCGCCCCCTTCACCATGATGTTCTCCTCCCCCGCGCGGAGGAGCTCCCCCACCCCGAAGGCCCCGACGACCACCACCAGGAACTTGATGCCCGCCAGGAGGGGCACGAACCCGAACGTGACCCGCGGCGTGCCCGTCACGATGTCGATGCCGACCGTGGTGAAGATGAGCCCGGCCAGGGTCGCCATGATGGACTTGAGGACGCTCCCGCCCCCCAGCCCCGCCAGGGCGCCGTAGGCCAGGATGAGGACGGAGAAGTATTCCGGCGGCCCCCAGGTGAGGGCGTATTCCGCCAGGGGGCGCGCGAAGAAGGTGAACATCACGATGCAGACGGTGCCCGCGACGAAGGCCGACACCGCCGAGCCCGCCAGCGCCCGCGAGGCCTCCCCCTTGAGGGCCATGGGGTAGCCGTCGAAGGCGCTCGCGACCGCCATGGGGGTGCCCGGGATGTTGAAGAGGATGGAGGTCGCCGACCCCCCGTAGATGGCCCCCATGTAGAGGCCCGAGAGGAAGATGAGCCCCGTCTCGGGGGGGACCTTGAAGATGATCGGGAGGAAGAGGGCCGCCCCCTGGGTGGGGCCCAGGGCGGGGATGACCCCGATGACGGTTCCCGCGATGACGCCGCCCGCCCCGGCGATCAGGTTGATGGGGGTGAAGGCCACCGACAAGCCGAACGCCAAGTCGCCAAGCGCTTCCCACACGATCCGCTCTCCCGGGCCTAGTCGAAATAGGGGATGAGGCTGAAGATCCCCCGGGGGAGGAGGATCTGGAGAATCTGCTCAAAGATAATGTGGCTGGCGATGGGGATTCCCAGGCTCATGACGATGACGGCGGGCCACCGGTGCTTGCCCACGAGGCGCAGGTAGACGAACAGGTAGGCGATGGACGCCGTGTAGAACCCCACCAGGTAGGTGAGGATCAGCATCGCCGCCGCCGTCGAGGTGACCTTCAGGACGGAGACCCACTGCGTCCGCTCGTGGAAGAAGGGGACGTAGGCGAGCCTCCCCGGCGCGGCCAGGAGCTGGACGATGATGATGGCCCCGCACAGGCCGAGCAGGGCGCCCAGCCAGAACGGGAAGAATCCCGGCTGGAACGCCTTCCCCGGCACCCCGACGCCCACTCTTAGCCCCTCGCCCATCACGGCGAGGGAGAAGGCGATGAACCCCAGGGCCGTCAGGAACTCGATTCTCCGCATCAGCCCTTTCCCGTCACTTCTTGATCAAGCCGGCCTTGGTCATCAGGTCCCTGTGCAGCGCCTCCGCCTCTCCCAGCCACTTCACGTACTCGGGCCCGGTCATGAACTGGCCCTTGAGGGCGCTGTCGGTGATGTACTTCTTCCAGTCGGCGGTCTCGGAGATGCGCTTCATGAGGCCGACGTAGTACTCCTGCGCCTCCTTGGGGATGCCCGGCGCGGCGAAGATGCCGCGGAGCATGTTGTAGGCCATGTCCTTCCCCGTCGCCTCCTTCATGGTGGGGATCGTGTCCCACTGAGGAAGCTTGATGCGGTCGTGGTCGATCGCCGCCAAGGGGCGGACGCGCTTGGCCTTCCAGTGGCCCACGCACTCGGAGGGGTTGTTGACCGTCGAGTCCACGTGCTTGCCCACCAGGTTGGCGCAGACCGCCCCGCCGCCCTTGAAGGGCACGTAGATGAACTTGAGGCCGAAGTTCTGCTCCATCTGGACGGTGATGATCTGGTCCTCCTGCTTCGCCCCCGTGCCGCCCATCTTGAACCCGCTGGCCTTGGCCTTGACGGCGTTGATGTACTCCGTCGCCGTCTTGTAGGGCGACTCGGCGTTCACCCAGAGGACGAAGTAGTCGAGCGCCATCATCGAGACGGGGGTCAGGTCCCTCCAGTTGAAGGGCACGCCCGTCGCGATCGGCGTG
>JACPCT010000233.1 GCA_016184445.1 Candidatus Tectimicrobiota bacterium
CGATGCACTACGATGCCTTCATCCAGAAAGTCTGCTCGGAGTACCGCGCACGATTCTGAAGAACCTTACCCTTTGCCTTCTGGCCCCTCCCCCTCCCCGTACCTCTTCCCTCCTTCCAGGTCCTTGAGCGACCACCAGAGGTAGAGGATGGCGCCGAGCAGGAGGACCATGACGGCGCCGAAGCCCGCGATGAGGTAGGCGGGGAGGCTGCGGTAGGCGTCACCCGGGGAGGGGACCGGGGCGGCGGAACGCGGCGGGCCCTGCCTGACCGCGGGGGCGGGCGGCTGAACCGTCTGGGGACCCTGCCGGGCCGCCTGCGGTGATCTCTGTTGAACCGCCTTCTCCTCCTGCCACTTGGCGTAGCTCCACCAGCCCAGCGCCCCGAGCCCCAGGACGAGGAGGAGGGTGCAGAGGGGCCAGCCCACGCCCCGCTTGGCGGGGGCCGCGCTCACGCCCGCGCCCTCGCGACGACGTCCTCGGCGAGCTGGGCCATCTGGTCCATCTCCTCCTCGGGCGGGCCCGCGTACTTGAAGATGAAGTGGCGCGCGCCCGCCCTCTTGAACTCCTCGATCTGCCCGGCCACCCGATCGGGCGACCCGTAGAAGAGGTAGCGCTCGGCGATGCCCCTGAAGTCCATCCCGTAGCGGCGGGAGAGGTTCCCGGTGCCGAGGCGGAGGGCCTCGCCCGCGTCCGCGTGCAGGCAGACGAAGGCGTGGTGGGCGGGGACCCACTTGCCCTCCTCGATCCTGAGCTCGCGCCCGGCCCCGGCCGCCCACCCGCGCATCCTATCCAAGGCCTCGGCGTAGCGCCTGGCGCCGAAGAGGTAGGAGACCCAGCCGTCCCCCGCGCGGGCGGCCCGGCGCTGGGCGGCCTCGCTGCGCCCGCCGATCCAGATGGGGGGGCCGCCCGGGGTGGCGGGAGGCGGGCTCTGCCTGGCCTCCCCGAAGGTCCAGAAGCGCCCCTGGTGGCTCACGGGCTCCCCCGTCCAGAGCTTGCGGAGGATCTCGATGGACTCGTCCATCCGCGCGCCCCTCTCCTTCAGGGGGACGCCGCAGAGCTCGAACTCGGCCCTGCCCTCCCCGCCCACGCCGACGCCAAAGACGAAGCGGCCCCCGCCCGAGAGGAAGTCCACCGTGGCGGCGGCCTTCGCGGCGACGGCCGGGCGCCGGAGGGGCAGGAGGTAGACGCAGGTGCCGAGCGTGATGCGGCGCGTGCGCGCGGCGAAGGCGGCGAGGGTGGCCAGGCTCTCGGGGTAGGGGCCGTGGAAGGCGATGTGGTCCCCCAGCCAGAGGGAGTCGTAGCCCAGCCGCTCGGCCTGCTCGGCGAAGGCGTACATCTCCTCCGGGGGGTAGGCGCGCTCGGGGTGCATCCCGCCGCTCATGCCGAAGCGGACCTGGGGAACGGGCATGGCTCCTCCTCTTCCGGCGGGCGATTCTAGCACGCTGCCCCGCTCCCGGGCGCGGGCCTCCCCCGGGCGCCAAGACTCCGGCGCCCGCCGCTCCGCTGACGCCCCCCTGAGGCCCACCGGGGCGAATAATCCTTTTATCTCAACGATTTTTCCGCCAAGCCCGCTTGGCATGGTTCCTGCTGATTGGGGAGAGGGGCGCTTGCGCCCCGAGAGCGGCTTCCATCAGCCCCCCCCAGGAGACTCCGCCGTGGCGACCACTCCCATCCAGCCCCAGAGCCTTCCTTCCCCCCCCAAGGCCGCGCCGGCGGTGACGGGACGGGAGGCGGCGCCCCGCCCGGCGTCCGCCGCGCGGCCGCATGGAGCGGCGCCGTCCCGCCCCGCGCGCCCCGCGGAATCCCTCGAGCTTCAGCTGGCGCGCATCTTCGCCCGCCGTGCGATGCAGCAGCATACCCAGCCGCCCAAGGCCGTGGAGACTCTGGCCCTCGCTTCCGGGAAGATCCGGGGCGGTAACCTCGACATCCTCGCCTAGGCGGGGCGCCGGGGCCGGAAAACATTTTTTGACGGAACCCGCTCTTTCCCCTAGAATGCCTATGTTCTCAATGGCATGGGAGGGGAGAGAGCGCCATGGCCGACCTGATTTCCCCCGCTCCGCCCGCCGCCTCCCCGAGCCGCCGCCCGTTCAGCCCCGCCGAGGCGGCGGTGCTGCTCCGGCTCGCCGAGAGCGACTTCGTGAAGAACCTCGTGCGGGCCTCGCTCCAGACCCAGGCCGGGCAGACGAAGGCGGCCCCCGCCGAGAACTTCTCCGGCCAGGACCTCGAAACCCTGGGCGGCGACGCCCGGGGCGGAAGCGTGAATCTCATCGTCTAGCCCGGTGCCGGCTTGCCGCGGAAGACCTGCGAGGGGAGGGACCGCGGCCTTTTTTTCACAGGGTCACAGGAAGGATTCGCCTCTTGAGACCTCGCCTGCGCCGCACACGCTGGCGGGGGGCCGCCGCCTATGCGGGAGGCCTCCTCCTGGTCCTGGCCGCCGGCCTCCCCGCCGCCCGAGCCCAAGGACCCCCGCCGCTCCCCCTCCTCCTCCTCGACGACCTGGACGTCCATCCGGAGGCCGGCCCGCAGGCGCGGCGCCCGCCCGGCGCGCGGGCGCTCCCCGCCTCCTTCGCCCGGCATGACGGCGAACAAAAGCGGCCCTTCCGGCTCTCCAAGACCAAGCGCCAGCCCCTGCAGGGGCTTCGGCTCGCGCGCCTGGAACCTCCGCCGGCCCCGCCCGGCCCCGGCCTCCGCGGGCAGAGGCCGGAGAACCCCCGCCCGGAAGCGGCGCCGTATGAGGCCCACGCCCCGCCCGGGGATTCCGGCGCGGAGATCGGCAAGGCCGCCGAAGCCCGCCTGCTTCTCCTCTACTCCCTCCTCCCGGAGCCCGGCGCGGCGCGGGCGCCCGGTCCGCGCCTCAGCATCTTCGCCGAGGAGATCCCCTCCAAGGCCGACGCGGACGAGACCCTCTGGCGCATGATCGCGAAAACCAGCGCCTCCGGCGGGGGCACCTCCGAGCTCCGGTTCATCGGCGAGAACGCGCAGCTCCTCGCCCTTCCCGCCTCCTTCTCCCCCGGCGATGCGCCCGTCCAGGCCAACCGGCAGGAGT
>JACPCT010000320.1 GCA_016184445.1 Candidatus Tectimicrobiota bacterium
CGTGCAGGACGCCGTCAACTACATCACCAGCCGCAAGCCGGCCGGGGCCCATTAGCCTGGGCGGGAGGCCTTGCCTCTCACCGCCGGGGAGAAGCCAAAGAGTGCCGATGCTGCCGCGCAACGAGATCCGCGTCGTGGTGACCGGCTTGGGTCTGATCACCCCGTTGGGGGTGAGTGTCACCGAAAACTGGAACGCCCTGATGGCGGGCAAGTCGGGCATTGGGCCCGTCACCCGTTTCAATCCCGAGCGCCTTCCCACGCAGATCGGTGCGGAGGTGAAGGGGTTCAACCCCGAGAACTACATCGACAAGAAAGAGATCAAGAAGATGGATCTCTTCATCCAGTACGTCCTCGGGGCCACCCAGATGGCCTTCGGGGGCGCTGGCCTCCCGGCCCCGGGCAACGACGTCGCCCCCCGCTACGGCGCGATCATCGGGGTGGGGCTGGGCGGCCTCCCGGCCATCGAGACCCACCTGGTGGCGGTGCAGGAGAAGGGGCCCCGCCGGCTGAGCCCCTTCTTCATCCCGATGCTGCTGGCCAACCTGGCCGCCGGGAACGTCTCGATGCGCTGGAACCTGAAGGGGCCCAACAGCTGCACCGTCACCGCCTGCGCTTCGGGGAACCACGCCATCGGGGACGCCATGAAGTGCATTCAGCGGGGCATCGCCGATGTCATGGTGGCGGGGGGGAGCGAGTCCTGCCTCACCGAGCTGGCCATGGCTGGCTTCTGCGCCATGCGGGCCCTGAGCACCCGCAACGGGGAGCCCGAGCGGGCGAGCCGCCCCTTCGACGCCGAGCGGGACGGCTTTGTGATGGGCGAGGGCTGCGGGATTCTCATCCTCGAGCGCTTGGAGCACGCCCTGGCCCGGAAGGCCACCATCTACGCCGAGCTGACGGGCTACGGCCTCACCGCCGACGCCTACCACATCACCTCCCCCGATCCGGACGGCGACGGCGCGGCGCGCTGCATGGAGATGGCCATGCAGGACGCGGGCGTTTCCATCGACGAGGTGGACTACATCAACGCCCACGGCACCTCGACCGAGTTGAACGACAAGCTGGAGACCACGGCCATCAAGCGCGTCTTCGGCGAGCAGGCCTACAAGCTCGCTGTGAGCTCCACGAAGTCTATGACGGGCCACCTCCTCGGCGCCGCCGGCGGGGTGGAGTCGGTCTTTACCGTCCTGGCGCTCAAGCACCAGCGGATTCCCCCGACGATCAACTACGAGAAGCCCGATCCGGACTGCGATCTCGACTACGTCCCCAACAAGGCGAGGGACGCCCGCTTGCACTGCGCGCTCACCAATTCTTTCGGCTTCGGCGGGACGAACGCCACCTTGCTCTTCCAGCGCCATGAGGCCGATACCGCCTAGGGGGAAGTCTCTGGAACCTCCCGTTCTCCCGCCTTCATCCCCGGAGCCGTCCGCGGACGAAGGGCTTCCCGGTGCCCCGAGGCGAGGCCGCCGGGAGAAGCTTCCGGCCCCCGATCTCCCTCTCGACGAGATCGAGTCCCGGGTCGGCCACCGTTTCTTCGACCGCCTGCTTCTCGTCCAGGCCCTCACCCACCGCTCCTTCTCGCAGGAGAGCACCCCTCCCGGCCCAGACAACCAGCGGCTGGAATTCCTCGGGGACGCCGTTCTCCAGCTCATCGTGACCGAGCGCCTGTGGCGCGAGTTCGATGGTGCGGACGAAGGCGACCTCACGCGAAGGCGTTCTGAGCGCGTGAGCGGCCAGGCGCTGGCCCGGGCGGCGCACCGGGTGGGCCTCGCGGAGTATTTGCGCCTGGGAAAGGGGGAAGAAAAGACGGGCGGGCGCGCCAAGGCCTCCATCATGGCGGATGCCTTCGAGGCGCTGGTAGGCGCTCTCTACCTGGACGCCGGGTACCCTGCCTGCGTGCGCTGGGTGGAAGGGTGGCTCTGGAACTCCCAGCCCGGGGCGGCCGACGAAGATTCGTTCGACTACAAGAGCCAGCTCCAGGAGGCGCTCCAGCGGGTGAGCCGCAGGCTGCCCCTCTACGCCGTGATCCACGAGAGCGGGCCCGAGCACCTCAAAGTCTTCGAGGTCGAGGTGCGGCACGACGGCCGCCTCCTGGGCCGGGGAGCCGGAACCACCAAGAAAGCCGCCGAGCAGGCCGCCGCCCGGGAATCGCTGCGCGCCCTTCAGTCGGGCGGGAGCCTCGGCCTCACGGGCTTTCCCCTTTACATCCCTCCATCCCTCTGATAATGTAGGCGTTCCTTCCGCCCCGCCTTTTCGCGCGGCTTTTCCGCGCCCGCCGAGGGAATGGCATTGCGGTTCAAACGCCTGGAAATGCAGGGCTTCAAGTCCTTTGTGGACCGGACCGTCGTCGAGCTGGGCGACGGCATCACCGCCATCGTGGGTCCCAACGGCTGCGGCAAGAGCAACGTGTGCGACGCCGTCCGCTGGGTGCTGGGGGAGCAGGCGCCCAGATCGCTCCGCGCCAAAAAGATGGAGGACCTCGTCTTCAACGGCAGCGCCGAGCGCAAGCCGCTCGGCATGGCCGAGGTCACACTCACCCTCAGCGACCTGAAGGGCACGGTGACATCTCCCCTTTACAAGGATTACGAGGAGGTAGCGGTCACCCGCCGGCTCTACCGCTCCGGCGAGAGCGAGTACCTCATCAACCGCAACCCTTGCCGCTTGAAGGACATCGTCGACCTCTTCCTCGACACCGGCGTCTCGCTGGACACCTTCTCCATCGTCGAGCAGGGCCGGATTGAAGGGCTTGTCAACGCGCGTCCCCAGGACCGCCGCCTCCTCATCGAGGAGGCGGCCGGGATCATGAAGTACAAGAGCCGTCGCAACGAGGCCCTCCGCAAGCTCGAGCTCGCCCAGGCCAACCTGCTGCGCGTGGCCGATGTGCTCCGCGAGAAGGAGGGGCGCCTGCGCTCCCTGCGGCGCCAGGCGAGGAAGGCGGCCTTCTTCAAGGAATACCAGACAGAGATCAAGACCCTTGACCTGCGCATCGAAGCCCTGAACCTCCTCCGCCTGGAAGGGGAGCTCCGCCCCGCCGAGGAGGAGTTCGAGCGCCTGAAGGAGCGCGAGGAGGGCCACCTCGCCGCCCTGGCTTCGCGGGAGGCCGAGCGCGAGACGGTGCGTGTGGGCATGGCGGAGCGCTCCGAGGTCCTGGCCGAGACACGGCGCCGCGCGGTGGAAGTCGAGGGTTACATCCAGCGGCTCGAGAACAGCCTGGAGATGCTCCACGGGAGGCTGATCGAGCTCGACGCCGAGGACGCCCGCCGCGCGGAGGAGGCCGAGGCGCTCGCCCGCGAAGCCCTCCGGCTCGAGGAGGAGCGCGGGCGTCTGGCCGAACGGGAAGCGGCCTTCGCCGGGGAGGCCGCGGCCGCCCAGCGCGCGTTCGACCTCCGGTCGGCGGAGCTGTCCGCGGTCCGGGCCGAGCTGTCCGACCTGGAAGCCGCCCTGGGCGAGGCCCGGCGCCTGCAAGAGCAGGAGTCCGAGGCCTTCGGCCGCGCCCGCCAGCAGATGGCGCTGGCGGAATCCCGCCTGGAAACCATCGCCCGGTCCTCTGAGCGCCTCCAGCGGGAGGCGGAGGAGGCGGGGAGAGCCCTGCACGGGGCGGAGGCCGAGTTGGAGGCCGCCTCGCGGCGCCTGGAGGAGATCGCCCGCGAGAGCGCCCGGCTGAAGGAAGAGGTGGATCGCGCCGCGGCAGAGCAGTCGCGCGTCGAGGAGGATCTCCGGGCCGAGGAGGCGGCGCTCGCCGCTGCCCGGGAGGCCGTGGCCGGGGCCCGCTCGTCCCAGAGGGCCATCGAGGACCTCCGGGCGGCTTCCTCCGAGCGCGCGGGCAGCGAGGCCTTCCGCGCCTGCGGGGCCCAGGCCCTCGCCGCCCTGGCGGACATCTTGTCGGCCGAACCCGTCCACGAGAAGGCCATCGAGGCGGCTCTCGGGGAGCGCCTCTTGGGCGTGGTGGTGCCGGACGCGGAGGCGGCCGCCTCCGCCATCCAGGCGCTCACCCAGGCGGGCGCCGGACGCGCCGTCGCCCTCCCGCGCGACGCCCGGCGGGCCCCGCTCCCCCCGCTTCCGGCGGTGGAGGGCGTGGTCGGTCCGGCCGCATCGCTCGTGCGCTGCGCCGAGGAGGACCGTCCCCTCGTGGAGGGTCTTCTCTACGGCGTGGCGGTGGCCCGCGATCTCCGTGCGGCGCTTGCCGCTTGGCGCTCCGGCCCGGTCGGGATCACCTGGGTGACGCTGGGGGGAGAGGTGTTGCTCCCCTCGGGTGCGGTCGAGGGAGGGGCGCCCGTCCCCGTCGCGGCGGGGCTCTTGGAGCAGTCCCGGCGGCTGGAGACGCTCCGGCTGCAGGCGGGCAAGGGCGAGGCCTGGGTGGCCCGTCAGGAGGAAGCCTGCGCCCGGCTGCGCGGGGTGCTCGCCCAGGCGGAGGAGGAAGCCGGGCGGCTGGGCCGGCTCGCCCGCGAGGCGGAGATCTCCCGGGTGGGGGCGGAGGGCAGCCTGCGCTCTTGCCGGGAGAAATGGGAGGCCGTCCGGCATCGGCACGCCGTCCTCCTCCAGGAGCAGGAGCGGATGCGCGAGGAGCGCCTGCGCTTGGAGCGGGAGCGCGGCGAGGCCGAGGATGAGGGCCGCCGGGCCGAGCAGTCCCGGCGGGAGGCCGAGGCGCGCTCCCAGTCGGCGGATGAGGATCTGCGGCGGGTGAACGCGCGGGCGGCGGAGCTCGAGGCGGAGGCGACCGAGCGGCGGGTGGCCCTGACCGAGGCGCTCGGGAAGGCGGCCGGAGCGCGCGCCGAGCTCCAGCGGCTGGAGGACAGCCTGGGCCAGAACGCGGCCCGCCTGGCCCGCCGGGAGGAGGAGAAGCAGGACTCCCTGCGCAAGCGCGAGCGGGTGGAGCTGGGCATGATCCAGAGCCGGGAGGAGATGGCCCGCCGCACGGAGGAGCGCGCCGCCGTCGAGGTCGAGCAGAAGGAGCGGCTCCAGGCGCTCGAGCAGATGCAGGGCCGGGACGAGGAGCTGGGGAACCTCCTCCGGCGGATGCGGGCGGAGGCGGCGGATCTCCAGGCGCGCATCTCGGAGGCCGCGGAGCGGCGCACCACGCTGCGCGTCCAGCGGGAGTCCCTCATCGCCTCGGCCCGGGAGGCCCACGCGGTGGAGCTTCTCGAGGTGGCCGAGCGGGAGCGCGGTGAGCTCCCCCTCTACCAGGAGCACTTCAACCGGCTGGAGATGCTCCGCCAGCGGCTCGAGCGCATGGGCGAGGTGAACCCCCTCGCGGCCAGGGAGTTCGACGAGATCAACCATGAATACTCCATCCTCAAGGAGCAGCAGGAGGACTTGGAGCGCTCCATCGCCGACCTGCACGCTACCATCGAGCAGCAGGAGGACCTGGAGCGCTCCATCGCCGACCTGCACGCCACCATCGAGCGCCTCAACCGCACCACCCGGGCCCGCTTCCTGGAGGCCCTGGAGCAGGTCGAGAAGGCCTTCGTGGACATCTTCGGACGGCTCTTCCAGGGCGGGGAGGCGCGGATGTTCCTCCTCGACCCCTCCGACCCGCTCGAGTCGGGGGTGGACATCGAGGTGCGGCCTCCCGGCAAGCGCCCGGCCAACATCATGCTCCTCTCGGCGGGGGAGAAGGCCCTGACGGCGCTCGCGCTCCTTTTCGCGGTCTTCTCCGTGCGGCCCAGCCCCTTCTGCCTCCTCGACGAGGTGGATGCCACGCTGGACGACCAGAACGTGGGCCGCTTCCGCGACGTGATCGCCGAGCTGGAGGCCAAGAGCCAGTTCATCGTCATCACCCACAACAAGCGCACCATGTCCTTCCGTCTCGGTGCGCCTGAACCGGCGTGAAGAGGGCGCCAACGGCGCCGCGGCCCATGCGGCCGGAGAGGAGGCTCCCGCGCACGAGGCCTCCTGAGCCGTGCCCGGACCGGCTTCCAAGGAGTCCTGTTTCCCCCCGCCCCCGGCGGCGCCCCCGCCGGGGCGGAATTTTTTGGAGAGCCCCGTGGCGTTCGGGTTCGGCCGGAAGAAGGATGAGGCGCCCGCGGATGCCCCTGCGCGGGAGGGGTGGTTCGGGCGGCTGCGCGCGGGCCTCGCGAAGACGCGCGAGGGTTTCATGGGCAGGCTCGGGGCCGCTCTCGGCCGCCGGCCCCGCCTCGACGCCGAGACGATCGAGGAGCTGGAAGAGGTCCTCTACGCGGCGGACCTGGGCCCCCTCACCGTGGAGAAAGTGCTCGGGAAGCTGCGCCAGGGGGAGGGCGGGAAGGGCGAGCCCGCCGGGCGGCTGCGCAGCCTCCTCCGGGAGATGCTGGACCGGCCGGCCGTCCCCCCTCCGGCCATGCCTTCCGTCCCCTCCCCCGGCGAGCCCCTGGTGATCCTCATGGTCGGGGTGAACGGGGCGGGCAAGACCACGACGGCGGGCAAGCTCGCCGCCCGCTACGCCGCCCAGGGGCGCCAGGTCATGCTGGCCGCCGCCGACACCTTCCGGGCGGGGGCGGGGGAGCAGATCGCCGTCTGGGCGGAGCGGGCGGGGTGCGGCCTGGTCCGGCTCCAGGAGGGGGCGGACCCCTCCGCCGTGGTGTTCGACGCCCTCCAGGCGGCCAAGGCGCGGGGGGCGGAGGTCCTGCTCGCCGACACGGCCGGCCGCCTCCACACCAAGAAGAACCTCATGGAGGAGCTCAAGAAGGTCCGCCGCGTGGCCGATCGGCTGGTGCCGGGGGCCCCCCACGAGGTGCTGCTCGTGCTGGACGCCACCACCGGCCAGAACGCCCTCGCCCAGGTGCGCGAGTTCGGCGCGGCCCTCGGCGTCACGGGCCTGGTGCTGACTAAGCTCGACGGGAGCGCCAAGGGAGGCGTGGTGGTCGGGGCCGCGCACGAGAGCGGCATCCCGGTCCGCTACGTCGGCGTGGGGGAGGGCGTCGAGGACCTGCTCGACTTCGACCCGGACGCCTTCATCGCCGCCCTCTTCGGCGAGGGGGAAAGCGGCGCGGAGAGCGAGCCTGCCTCCTAGCTGATCTTACCGGCGGCAATTTTCAAGCGCTTTTTCACTCAATCTCTGATGATTCTCAGGAAGCGGATTAAAGCCCTCGGAATCCGGCCCTATACATCAATGTGCCGTTTTGAACTGACTAAACCAGGCCAAGGCTTCGCCCCCGCTACCGGAAGCCACCCCCTCCGCTGATGAAGACGGTATCCGCCGTCATGAACTCGCAGGCGTCCGAGCACATGAACAGGACCATCTCGCCGATTTCCTCCGGCCGGCCGAAGCGCTTCATCGGAACGTTGTCCCGGGATCTTTCGCGGAGCTCGGGCGGCAAGATGCTCTGGAACGGCGTGTCGACCGGGCCCGGCGAGATGGAGAGGCAGCGGATTCCCCGCGCGGCGAACTCGCGGGCGACGCCCAGCGTCATCGTGACGACGGAGCCCTTCGCGGAGGCGTAGTGGATGTCGACGCCGGGCCCGCCGCGCTTGTGGGCCATGCTCGCCATGTTGACGATTACGCCCTTTCCGTTCTTGAGCATCTCGGGCAGGACGGCCTGCATGCAGTAGAAGACTCCCTTCACGTTCAACCCGTAGGTCCGGTCCCAGAGGTCGTCGTCGATCTCCAGGAATTCGGAGCGGCGGATGGCCCCCCCCGCCGAGTTGAACTGAAAGTCGATCCGGCCGAATCTATCCTTCGCCCGGTCCACCATCGCCTCCACGCTGCGGCGGGATGTCACGTCCACCCTCACGCTCTCGCCGCACCCGCCCGCTTCGTCCACTTCGCCTGCGGCCCGCGCCGCTCCCTCCCCGTTGATGTCCGCGCAGAGGACGTTTGCGCCCTCGCGGGCGAAGATCAGCGCCGCGGCGCGGCCGATCCCGCTCGCCGCGCCGGTGATGACGATGGTTTTCCCCCTGAAATAATCCGGATCCTTCGGCACGGGGCGAAACCTCCATTCGAATGGCGGTTTGGAGATGACCGGAAGACAAGCGGTTTATGGAGTCCTTCATTTTGCCGGGAAAGGAGCGCCGATTCGCCCCTGACCGGGACAAATCCGGTTACCCAGCGGAGAAAATCCTATTGAAATCTCTTGACCACATCCGCCACACGATCCATCTCGGCAAGCACCTCATCCGTCTTTCCTGAAGGCAGCCAGAAAAGGATCCGCGAGGCGCCGTCCCGGATGAAGCCCTCGATTTGGACGGGATCCGACGGGGCCCCGAAGAAGGTGATGGGAACCGCGGATCTTCCCCTCTGGCTGGCCATATCATTCAGCCGCTTGATCTTGTCCGCGTAAAAACCGCCGAATCTGGGATGGGGCATCCAGCCGTCTCCATAGCGGAGCACCCGCTCGAACGTCCGCTCGCCGTCTCCGCCCACCAACACCGGCGGGTGCGGCTTCTGTACGGGCTTGGGCCAGGACCAGATTTCGTCGAAATTCACGAACTCGCCATGGTAGGTCGCCTTCTCCTTCGTCCAGATTTCCTTCATGGCTTCAATGCGCTCTCGCAAGACCTTCCAGCGGAGGGACCACTTCGTCCCATGGTTTTCCATCTCCTCGCGGTTCCAGCCGCCGCCGACTCCCAATAGCACGCGCCCGTTGGACATGTGATCCACTGTCGCGACCTCTTTTGCCAAGATGATGGGATCCCTTTCGCCCACGAGGCAGATTCCTGTCCCAAGCTTGATTTTTTTCGTCACGGCGGCGGCGGCGCCCATGGCGACGAAAGGATCATAGTTGTGAAGATACTCGCGGGGAATGTCCTTCCCATAAAGGGGATTGATCGAAGCGCGGCTGCTCGGAATATGGGTGTGCTCGGAAAAAAGAAGGGTCTCGAAGCCCCTATCCTCAGCCCCGCGGGCCACCTCGGCGGGGCTGATGGAGTAATCCGTCGTGAAAATGCAAAAGCCGAAGTTCATAAGAGCCTCCTTCCCCCGGCCGGCCGCGCGGCGGCCATCCGGAGGGAACCTCAGGGCGCTTTCGGAATGGCGGCCAGCACCTCATCGGTGGACATCACCTTGCACATGATGTTGTCGAGCCCCTCGAGGGTGGCGTCGTGCTGTTCCTTGACAATGGCGGTGCAGGCGTCGCTGACGAGGGCGACATTGTAGCCCCGGTCGTAGCCGTCGCGCACCGCCGTCTCCACGCAATAGTTCGTATTGATCCCGGTGATGACGAGCGACTTGATTCCCATGTAGCGGAGCACGGCGTCGATGGGGCTGGAGGTGAACGCTCCCGTGGAGAGCTTGGTGAGGACCACCTCGTTGGGCAGCGGCGCCAGCTCCTCGAGAATTTCCGCATCCTTCGAGCCCGGGGGCGCGAACAGCCCCTTCTCCCGGTAGCCCGGCGAGAGGTCGCGCCCGTCCTGCGTGTAGGACTGTATCTTGACGAAGATGACCTCCATCCCCGCCCCCCGGAAGGCCTTCTGCAGCCTCCGGATGTTCTGGATGGCCGACGGCAGCGTCTCGAACAGATAGCCCAGGCCCTCGAAGCGCCCGCGCTCCTTGGCCCTCCTGGCGACCCCGTGGTCCGGATGGGCGTTCAGGTACTGCATGTCGATGACCAGGAGGGCGGTGTGCCCCGGCTCGATCGGGACCTCGATGGCGTTGGGGAAACGGCTTTGGCTCGTCCGCTTGTCCATGATGATTCTCCTGGCCCATAGCCGCTTCGCGCGAAACGGGAAAAGAGGGAAGGCCCGGCGTCCGGCTCCCCTCATCCGTATCACCGGCATTTCCCATTTGCCCAGTGGAGAGCGGCATCCTACCACATTCGGGCGGGGCTAGGGCCGGGGTGGGGAAGGGCGTCGAGGACCTGCTCGACTTCGGCCCGGACGCCTTCATCGCCGCCCTCTTCGGCGAGGGGAGAGGCGGCGTTCCCGCCTGGCTGGTCTTACCAGAGGGATGTTTTTTTTATGGGCTTTTTCCCTCAATACCCCTCAATAGCCGCGACGCCCTCCCTCCGCACCTGAGTGCCCCCACATTTTTTCCGCCGGAATCCGCTGAAAAGCACTGAACACCCATAGAACTTTCATTTTCCCCTGCCTTCTTGCTTGTGTCTCGTAACCATCATCCGCAGGGACGGGTTTGACACCCACCTCTGCGGACGAACGGCCTCGCTCCCCCGGGCGGAGGCCCGCCTGCGGGCAAGATACTCCCTCCTGGCCCGGCGGCACTTACCTCAAATTCGCGCAGGTTCCGGCCGGGGGAAGAAAGGATTGGGTCGGCCGGTGAAGGTTTATTCGGGGGCTCTGCGGCGGGCGCTCAGGGCTCCTGGAGGATGCGCGGGAGGCGGCCCTTGGGCGGGCAGCCCTCGGTCGGCTCGGTCCCCTGGACGAAGGCCTCGGCGCCGGCCTTCCCCTCGCACCAGCGCGAGGGGAGGAGGCCCGTCTGCGCGTTCACCCGGATGAGGGTGATGCCGGGCGGGGGCGGCGGGGTCGAGCCGTCGAGCTTGCGCCCCTTGAGCCACTCCTTCATCACGTCGTGCCAGATGGGCAGGGCGGCCACGGCCCCCGCGGCGCGGAAGCCCATGTCCTTGTTGTCGTCCCGCCCCACCCACACCCCGACCACGAGGTCGTTCACGAACCCGACGAACCAGGCGTCGCGGAACTCGTTCGTGGTCCCCGTCTTCCCGGCCGCGAAGGCCGGCAAGCCGCGGGCGGCCCGCCCCGTCCCCTCGAGCACCGCCCCGCGCAGCAGGAGCCGCATCTGGTAGGCCGTCTCGGGGCTGATGGCCTGGTGGGTGACGGGCACGTTCTCCTCCAGGAGCCGGTTGCTCCCGTCGGTGACCTTCTCCAGGTCGTAGGGCCGGGCGTGGACCCCCCCCTGGGCGAAGGGCAGGAAAGCCGCCGTGAACTCGATCGGCGTCACCTCGAAGGTGCCGAGCGCAAGGGAGAGGTAGGGCTCCATCGGGGAGCGGAGGCCGAGCCGGCGCGCGAAGTCGATCGCCCGCTGGGGGCCGATCTGGTCGAGGAGCTTGATGGTCGCCAGGTTCAGGGACTGCTCCAGCGCCGTGCGCAGGGTGACGGGCCCGTAGAAGCGGTCGGTGTAGTTGCGGGGCTTCCAGTCCTTCGGGGTCCCCGGCATCCGCCGCACGAAGGGGGAATCCATGAGGATGTGGGCGGGGGTGTAGCCGTTGGCCAGGGCGGCCGCCATGATGACGGGCTTGAAGGCCGAGCCCGGCTGGCGGCGGGCCTGGACGGCCCGGTTGAAGGGGTGCCGGCGGAAGTTGGACCCCCCGACCATGGCCCGGATGGCCCCGGTGGCGGGGTCGAGGGCGACGACGGCGCCCTGCACGCTCTCCTGCCACTCCAGGTGGAGCCGCTTCTCCTCCGCCTCGACGCGCACCACCCGGCCCAGCACCGTGTCGCCCTCGCGGAGGTGGACGGGGTCCACCTCCTTGGGGAGGGGCATCACGGCCTCGTAGCCCCCGATGACGCCCCGCACGGCGCGGTCCTTCACCTCGGCCGCCCGGAACTGGAAGCCGGTCCCTAGCCGGGGGGGGCGGGCCAGGGGGGTGGCGGGGGCCGGGCCGAAGCCGCGCTGGGCGTTCATCCGGTCCACTCCCCGGAGGAGGCTCTCGTGGGCGATGCGCTGGAGCTTCAGGTCCAGGGTGGTGTAGACCTGCAGCCCGCTCCGGTAGAGGGCGGGCCCGTAGCGGCGGTCCATCCGCAGGCGGAGGTTCTCGACGAAGTAGGCCGACTCGGGATGGACGTTCGAGACCGGCGGGGCGAGCCGCAGGGGCTCCTCGGCCGCGCTCTTCTCCTGGCCCTGGGTGATGTGCCCCAGCTCCTGCATGCGCCGCAGCACGAGGCGGCGCCGCTGGAGGGCGTTCTCCGGATGGAGGCGCGGGCTGAAGCGCGTGGGCGCCTTGGGGAGCCCGGCCAGGGTGGCCGCCTCCGCGAGCGTCAGCTCCCCGGCGTGCTTGCCGAAGTAGATCTGGGAGGCCGCCTCCACTCCGAAGGCCCCGCTGCCGAGGTAAATCTGGTTCAGGTAGAACTCGAGGATCTCGTCCTTGGTGAAGCGGCGCTCGATCTCGAGGGCGAGGAGGGCCTCGCGGACCTTCCGGGAAAGGGTGCGCTCCGGGGTGAGGAAGAGGACCTTGGCCAGCTGCTGGGTGATGGTGCTGGCTCCCTGCGCGTAGCGGCCCTCCATCAGGTTCCGGGTGACGGCCCGGAAGATGTCGCGGTAGCTGACGCCTGGGTGCTCGTAGAAGCGGTTGTCCTCGATGTCCAGGAAGGCCTGGCGGACGAGGACGGGGATGCGGGAGAGGGGAGAGGGGATCCGCTTCTCCTGGTAGAGCTCGGCGATGAGCTGCTTCTCGCGGTCGTAGAGCCGGGTGATGGTGCTGGGGCGGTAGTCCTGGAGGTAGTCCAACTCGGGGAAGTCGTAGAGGTAGGAGAAGCCCGCGCCGAGCGCCAGGCCCCCGGCCCCGGCCAGGAGGACGAAGGTGAAGAGGATGCGGCGGCGGGCGGCGCGGGCTCGCGGGGCCAAGGCAGGGAACCTCGATGGGCCGGGAAGGCGCGGCGGCTCCCCGCCCCGGCGCAAACGCGCATTATAGGAACCGGGGGTCCGGGCCGCAACGCCGCGCCCCGCGGCGCGGGGCGTTGACAAACCCCCCGCCCTCTGGACCAAATATAGGGCTGACACAGGCCGGCAAGCGAGGGCTCGGGGGCTTCCGCGGGGGGGAACGGTGTGCTAGACGGCGCGCGTGTCCTTGTGCTGAACCAGACCTACGAGCCCATCCACATCTGCAACGCCCGCCGCGCCATCCGCATGGTGCTCCTCGGCAAGGCCGTCAGCATCGAGGACGACGGCCTGCTGGTGCGCAGCGAGTCCTTCCAGTTCCGCCTCCCCGCCGTCATCCGGCTCCTGCGCTTCGTCCACATCCCCCGCACGGGGGAGATCCCCTTCAGCAAGAAGAACATCTGGCGGCGCGACAGCTACACCTGCCAGTACTGCGGCCTGATCGGGGGCCACCTCACCGTGGACCACGTGAACCCGCGCTCGAGGGGCGGCCTCACCACCTGGGAGAACGTGGTGTGCAGCTGCCGCGCCTGCAACGCCAGGAAGGGCGACCGCCTCCCCCACGAGGCCGGCATGGCCCTCATGCGCCTCCCCCGCAAGCCCCGCTTCTTCCACCCCGAGGCCATGAGCCCCCGCCTGAGCGACTCCGCCCGGCTTCACTGGAGCAAGTACCTCCGGTCCTTCGAGTCCTCCCCGCGCTGAAAAAAACCGGGGTATTATCCGGTATTAGCCGGGAAAATCCTGGACAGCCTCCCTGGCCCCCCCGCCGCGCCTCTTTCCTTCGCCGGAGATCGCCGGAAAAAGCCGGAATTTTCATTTTTCGCGTCCCCTCTTTGCGGGGGCGAGGCGAAACCCGCCCCTGCGGAACCGCCCCCGCGCGGGGGCCCGCCTGCGGGGAAGATAACCCCCCGGGCCGGGAAGGCCCTCGCATCAAATTCGCGCAGGTTCCGGAGGGGCCACGGGGTGAGGTGCCGGTTCTGGGGGGGGGCCGCCCAGGGCAGGGCGGGCTTGTCCCTGCGGGTTGACGGCCACAAGGTCCGGTGTGCGGGGGGCGGAGCATGCCTCGCCCCCGCGGAAATCCTCTCCACCCAGGAGGGGTGCCCCCTCCGCCCTTCTCCCCCCCGGGCCGATCCGGTAAACTGGGCTGTTGCCGCCCCGGCTTGCGGGTGAAGGGCCCTGCATCTTCATGAGCGTTGCATGAGCATCTTCCAGCTCGTCTCCGGGTTCGCCCCCACGGGGGACCAGCCCCAGGCCATCGAGGCCCTCGAGCGGGGCTTCCGCGAGGGGCAGCGCCAGCAGGTGCTGCTCGGCGTCACCGGCTCGGGCAAGACCTTCACCATGGCCAACCTCATCGCCCGGCTGGAGAAGCCCACCCTCGTCCTGGCCCACAACAAGACCCTCGCCGCCCAGCTCTACAACGAGTTCAAGGGTTTCTTCCCGCACAACGCCGTCGAGTACTTCGTGAGCTACTACGACTACTACCAGCCCGAGGCCTACGTCCCCACGACGGACACCTACATCGAGAAGGACGCCTCCATCAACGAGGAGCTCGACCGCCTCCGCCACGCCGCCACCCGCTCGGCCCTCACCCGGCGGGACGTGGTGGTGGTGGCCAGCGTGAGCGCCATCTACGGCCTGGGCTCCCCCTCGGACTACTTCGACCTCCACATCGGCCTCGAGCGGGGAATGCAGATGAACCGCGAGGAGCTCCTCACCCAGCTCGTGCGGATCCAGTACCGCCGCAGCGACATGGAGCTCCGCCGGGCCTCCTTCCGCGCCCGGGGGGACGTGGTGGAGATCCTCCCCGTCCACGAGGACGAGCAGGCGCTGCGCGTCGAGTTCTTCGGCGACGAGATCGACGCCCTGAGCGAGATCGACCCGGTGCGCGGGGCCGTGCTGCGCAAGGTCGACGCGGCGGAGATTTACCCCAACAGCCACTACATCACTCCCGAGGAGCGGCTCTCCCTGGCCGTCACCGCGATCGAGAAGGAGCTCTGGGGGCGCTCGGCCGAGCTCCTGGCCCTGGGGAAGGAGGCCGAGGCCCGCCGCCTCCAGGCGCGCACCCTGCAGGACGTCGAGATGCTCCGCGAGGTGGGCTACTGCCACGGCGTCGAGAACTACAGCCGCCACCTGGACGGCCGCCTCCCCGGCGAGCCTCCGGCCACCCTCTTCTCCTACTTCCCGCAGGACCACCTGGTCATCATCGACGAGAGCCACCAGAGCGTGCCCCAGCTGCGCGGAATGTACCGGGGGGACCGCTCCCGCAAGGAGACCCTGGTGGAGTACGGATTCCGCCTTCCCTCGGCCCTGGACAACCGCCCCCTCAAGTTCGAGGAGTTCGAGGGCCAGCTCCGCGACGTGCTCTACGTCTCGGCCACCCCCGGCCCCTACGAGCTGGCGCGGAGCGAGGGCGTCGTGGTGGAGCAGATCCTCCGCCCCACCGGCCTGGTGGACCCCCCGGTCGAGGTGCGGCCCGTCAGCGGCCAGGTGGACGATCTCCTCGCCGAGGTGCGCAAGTGCGCGGCGCGGGGGGAGCGGGTGCTCGTCACCACCCTCACCAAGCGCTTCTCCGAGGACCTGACCGAGTACTACGAGGACCTCGGGGTGCGGGTCCGCTACCTCCACAGCGACATCGACGCCCTGGAGCGGGTGCGGATCATCCGCGACCTGCGCTCGGGCGTCTTCGACGTCCTGATCGGCATCAACCTCCTGCGCGAGGGGCTCGACCTCCCCGAGGTGGCCCTCGTCGCCGTCTTCGACGCGGACAAGGAGGGCTTCCTGCGCTCCGAGACCTCCCTCGTCCAGACCTCGGGCCGGGCGGCGCGCCACGTGGACGGGCGGGTCATCATGTACGCCGCCCAGGCGACCGAGAGCATGCGACGCGCCATCGGCGAGATGGAGCGGCGCCGGAGCATCCAGCTCGCCTACAACGAGGCGAACGGCATCACCCCCCGCTCCATCCAGCGCCGGCTGGACGGCCTCCTCGAGAGCGTCTGGGAGCCCGGGGAGGCGGAGGCGGGCGCGGCGGCCGAGGAGGAGGCCCCCTACGGCGAGGTCTCCGCCGAGGACGCCCCCGCCCTCGAGGAGCTGCGCGGCCGGATGAAGGAGGCCGCCCAGCGCCTCGAGTTCGAGCGGGCGGCCGAGCTGCGCGACCGCATCCTCGCCATCGAGCGCCGCCAGCTCGGCGTGAAGGTCTAGGGAGCGCCGGAGGTGGGTGGCCAGGCGGACGGCGCCGCCCGGAGCGCCCTCCGCGAGGCCGTGCGCCTCCTTCCCGAGAAGCCGGGGATCTACATCTTCAAGGGCGCGGCGGGGGAGGTCCTCTACGTCGGCAAGGCCCTGCGCCTGCGCAGCCGGGTGCGCAGCTACTTCGCCAAGCGCCTGGACCGCGGCCCCTGGATCGCCCGGATGGTGGAGGGCATCGCCTCCCTCGAGCACGTCGTCACCTCGAACGAGGTGGAGGCGCTCATCCTCGAGAGCAACTACGTCAAGCGCCACAAGCCCAAGCACAACGTGCTGCTGCGCGACGACAAGCACTTCCCCTACCTCAAGCTGAGCACCCAGGAGGACTACCCGAGGCTCAGCGTCGTCCGCCGCTCGGCGGGGGATGGCGCCGACTACCTCGGGCCCTTCCCCTCGCCCGGGAGCCTCCGGCGCACCATCCGCTTCCTCCAGAAGGCCTTCCACATCCGGGCCTGCACCGGCGGCATCGAGGACAAGACCTCCAGGCGCTGCATCTACTTCCAGATGGGCCAGTGCCTGGGGCCCTGCGACGGCCTCCAGGGCCGGGAGGACTACCGCGCCGGGGTGCGCGACGCCCTGGACTTCCTCCGCGGGAAGAGCGGCGCGCTCGTCGGGCGGCTCCGCGCCGAGATGGAGGAGGAGTCCGGGGCGCTGCGCTTCGAGGCGGCGGCCAAGCTCCGGGACCGCATCCGCGACATCGAGGAGGTGGCTGAGCAGCAGCAGCAGCGGGTGATCGCGGTGGGGGGCGGGGACCAGGACATCCTCGGCCTCCACCGCGAGGGGGGCCGGGCCCTCTTCCGGGTGTTCTTCGTGCGCGGGGGGCGCCTCCTGGGGGATCAGGTGTTCACCCTCGTGGCGCCGGAGGGGCTGCCGGACGGGGAGGCCGTCTCCGGCTTCGTGAAGCAGCACTACGCCTCCCAGGCCTTCCTCCCCGCCGAGGTGCTCCTCCCCGCCGCCCCGCCGGACGCGGAGGTGATCGCCCGCTGGCTCAGCGGGCGCAAGGAGCGTAAGGTGGAGGTGCTCTTTCCCCGCCGGGGGGCCAAGCGCCGCCTCGTCGAGATGGCCTGCGAGAACGCGGGCCAGGCGGCCGAGCGCCAGGCGGCCGAGGCGCTGAGGGAGCAGGCGGGCCTCGACGCCGTTCAGAAGGCCCTGGGGCTGGAAGCGCCGCCCGTCCGCATCGAGGCGTTCGACATCTCGAACCTGCACGGGAGCCACATCGTGGGCGCGAGCGTCGCCTTCCGCGACGGGAGGCCGCTCAAGGACGGCTACCGGCGCTATCAGATCCGCTCGGTCGCGGGGGCGGCGGACGACTTCGCCTCCATGCGCGAGATCGTGCTGCGCCGCGTGGAGCGCCTGGTGAACGAAGGGGGCGAGATGCCCGACCTCATCCTGATCGACGGAGGGAAGGGCCAGCTCTCGGCCGCCGCCGCCGCGCTGGAGGAGGTGGGCGCCGCGGACGTGGGGCTGTGCGCCATCTCGAAGGGCCGCACGGCGGACAACCCGGGGGACCAGGACGTCTTCTACCTCCCCGGCCAGCCCGACCCCGTGCGGATGGAGGAGGGGAGCCCGGGCAAGCTTCTCCTCCAGCGCATCCGGGACGAGGCCCACCGCTTCGTGCTGACCTACCACCGCACCCGCCGGACGCAGGGGGAGCTGCGCAGCGGGCTGGACGAGGTGCCTGGCCTCGGGCCCAAGCGGCGCCGGGCCCTCCTGCGCGCCTTCGGGAGCCTGCGGGGGGTGCTGGAGGCGGCGGACGCGCGGCTCCTCGAGGTCGAGGGCGTCACCCCCGCCGTGGTGGCCGCCCTGCGCGAGAAGCTGGGGGGAGGCCCGCCCGGAGAGGACGGCCCGTGACGGCGCGCGACGTCTTCTACGCAGTGCTGTCGGGGCTGATGCTGGCCTCCCTCTTCCCGCCCTTCCGCTTCGACGCCCTCGCTTGGGCGGCCCTCGTCCCCCTCCTGTGGTCCCTCCACGGGAAGCGGCCCCACGAGGGCTTCGCCCTGGGCCTCCTGACGGGCCTGGTGGCCTACGGGATCATCGTCTGGTGGGTGAAGCTGACGATGGTCAAGTACGGGGGGCTCCACCCCGCCCTCGCCTGGCTGATCACCCTGCTCCTGGTCGCGTACCTGGGGCTCTACACGGCGGTCTTCGCCTTCGGCCTCCTCCGCATGTGCCCGGGCGGGGAGCTTTCGATGTTCCTCCTGGCGGCCCCCCTCTGGGTGGCGCTGGAGCTCCTGCGGGCCCACCTCCTGTCGGGCTTCCCGTGGGCGCTGCTGGGCTACAGCCAGTACGAGGCGCTGCCGGTCATCCAGATCGCTGACCTGACCGGGGTGTACGGCGTCTCCGTCCTCATCGTGCTGGTGAACGCCGCGGTGTGGCACTTCTTCAGGAATC
>JACPCT010000234.1 GCA_016184445.1 Candidatus Tectimicrobiota bacterium
GGCGAGAAGCGCCTCTTCGCCTTCGGCGAGCGGGACGTGCAGAAGATCCTCCGCACGGGCTTCTACCTGAGCGAGCGCCGGCTGGTGCGGGTCGAGAAGCTTGAGGACATCGCCCGCATCGAGGCCCGCTTCCCGGACGGGCGGGAGGCGGTGGTGCGCCGCGCGGGGGACAACTGGGTGATGGTGAAGCCCGCGGGCAAGCCGGCGGATGAGGGCCGGGTCGGGGAGTTCCTCGGCATCGCGGACGAGATCGAGTCCCAGGGCGTGGCCCCGGCGGGCGAGACGGGAGACTTCGAGGCCTACCGTGTGCGCCTGAGCTTGGTGGACAAGGCGGGGAAGACCTGGGGGCCCATCACCGTCGCCGGGAAGGGCCCCAAGGATTACCTGCTCGTGAGGGTGGGGACGGACCCCCGCGTCCTGCGAGTCCGGCGCGACATCGTCGAGAAGAAGCTCCCCTCGAAGATCGAGGACTGGATCCAGGAGAAAAAGGAAGAGCCCGCCTCCTGAGCCGCGCGCCTCCGCCCATGCGGCGGCCCCCGCCATACCTGCTTTCCCTGACGCCGCCAAACCGCCCCGCCCTACCGCCCTGGAAATCCGGGCTGGCGCGTCCCGCGCCCCATCTGCTCCTGGTGGAGGGCGTCGTGGATGCCCGCGTAGGCGATCCGCTCGTAGGCGTTGAGCGCCCCGTAGCGGGGGGAGGGGACGATGAAGCGCGAGAGGTCCCGGCCCCGCCAGTGGAGGAGGGCCTGCCGCGTGGCCTCCCGGCCGGGCAGGAGCTCCTCGATCATGGGCCGGAAGTCGCTCCGGCCCTTGGGGTGAAGTTGGGCCGGAGCGTCCACGTGCCCTTGCTCCCGCCGCCGGAGGGCCTCGAGGGTCATCTTGAAGGCGCCGGGCTGGGTGTTGTCCCACCGGCCGGAGTTCTCGGCTCCCGTCAGCGCCTCGATCATGGTGGTTTGAAAGAACGCATCGGTGAGGAGGACGTGCTCCAGGCCCTCCAGGACGGACCACTCCTCGTCCGGGGGCTTCCAGTGGGCCTGGGCCTCGCTCACGCCCTCGAGGAAGCGGACGAGGTTTCTACGGTCCTGGAAGGCGGACTCGAACGCGGCGTCGAACCACTGCTCGGGGGTCATGGCGCGGCCCGGCCCTCTCCCGCGCGCCGGGAACGGAGGTCGAAGCGATCGAGGCGGCCGTCTTCTATCTTGCCGTAGCCGGTGCGCCGGGAGCGGGCATCGTAGAAATCCACCCGGCCGGTTCGGGGGTCGATGACGGCGTGGCCCGTGCGGCGGGAGCTCGAGTCGTAGAGGTCCACGGTGCGGCTGAGTTCGCCGAAGTCCCTCTTCTCCTGGCCTTGGGCGGACGGGACGCGGCAGATAAGCAGGATGGCGGCGAGACAGACCATTCGCACGGGGCCGGCCTCATCCCGGGGGGGAGATGAAATGGTCGGGGCGAGAGGATTTGAACCTCCGACCCCCTGCACCCCAAGCAGGTGCGCTACCAGGCTGCGCTACGCCCCGACCGATGGTGCAACCGCGGGGGGAGTATTACTAATGCGAGCGGGCGGTCCCCGTCAAGGCCTTCCGGAGGCCGAGACGGGGGAGATGCTCTCCGCCGGGGGCTCCTGTTCCGGGCCCGCGCGCCGGGAGGAAACGGTGGGGGCGGCCTCCCGCTCCTCCTCGGCGACGGAGGCGATCCGGTGGCTCCCGCTGCTCGACACGGTGGTCAGGGTCAGGGCCCGCAGGGGGATGGCCTGGCCCTGGAAGAGGAGCTGGAGGTTGCCCGCCTGATGGAAGACGGAGATCCAGCCGCCTGTGGCCTTGAGCGTGAAGTAAGCCCCTTGGCTCCGCAGGCGCGCGACCGGGGTGCCCACTTCGAGGGTGGCCTTGCAATCGGCGCGGGTGGAGCGGAGGGTACCGCGCTCCAGGATGGCGACGTACGCGCCGGAGGCGGGCTCGCCTTTCACCTCGACGCGGCCCTCGGGCTCGAGGATGAGCTGGCAGCCGGGCTCGCCCAGCAGCCAGACGAGGGCCCGGTCCTCAGGCCCCGTCTCGACCCATCCCCCGGCGGGGAGGGAGCGGTTCTCCCGGAGGCGGGCGGCGGGGGTTTGGCCAGCCGTGGCCAGCGGGGCGCCCGCCAGCGGGGCCACCTGGAACTCGACGAAGGGCCGTGCGGGGGAAGCGAAGGATGAGGTGGTACAGAGAAGGAACGTTGCGAGAGGGGCGACCGCCAGGGTGCGCCCGCACCACGAGCCGCGCTTCTGCATCTTCCCCCCGGTTAGGCGACGGGCAAGCGATCCCATGCGAGGCGGCATCGCCGCATATGAATTTACAAGAGGTTGGGCTCTTCGCGCAAGGTATCCTTAGATATTTTCTCCGTTAAATGAGGGGATCCTTGCGGGAGGTGATGACGCCGGTGCGGATCCCCGCCCACTGGAGACTGCCCCGCCAGCGCCCGTGCTCGATCTTCATGCAGCGGTCCATCACCACGTCGAGGCCCGCTTCCTGGGCCCGTATCGCTTCTTTCTCATTTATTACGCCGAATTGAAGCCAAAGGGCCTTCGCTCCCACCGCGACGGCCTCGTCCACCACCGCGGCGATCTCCTCGGGGCGGCGGAAGACGTCCACCACCTCGGGGGGCTCGGGGATGGCGGAGAGGCTGGGATAGCAGCGCAGCTCCAGGATCTCCTCGTAGCGAGGGTTCACGGGGATGACCTCGAAGCCCATCCGCTTGAGGTAGTAGCCCACGAAATAGCTGGGCCTGACGGTGTTGCCCGAGAGCCCCACCATGGCCACCCGCCGCATCCGGCCCAGGATCTTCCGGATGGTCCGCGGATCCTGAAAGAGATTGGCCGCCATCGGATGGTTTTCCTTCCTGTAATTCTGAACTCGCCGGAGGCCGCTCCGAATAATGCCCGCTTTGCTCTTCCCACCCACTCCGGGGGAAGGCTGGGTGAGGGACCGGCCCTAGAATTCTTCCCTCCCCCTATCCCCTCCCGGGGGAGAGAGGGACACCAGGGCGACGCCGATCCAAGAAGATGCGGATGAGGTCGGGGGTGATGAAGCCCGCCTTCATGTCGTCCTCGCTGAGCTGGGAGTGGGTGGTCGAGGCGGGGTGGATGATCAGGCTCTTGGCGTCCCCCACGTTGGCCAGGTGGCTGTGGAGCTGGAGCGACTCGACCAGGCGCACGCCGGCATCGTAGCCCCCCTTCACCCCGAAGGAGAAGACGGAGCCCTTCCCCTTCAGGAGGTACTTGTCCGCCAGCTTGCGGTAGGGGCTGCCAGGCAGACCGGGGTGGTTCACGTAGCTCACGCGGGGGTCCTTGGCGAGGTACTCGGCCACCTTCTGGGCGCTGTCGGAGTGGCGCTGGACGCGGAGGGGGAGCGTCTCGAGCCCCTGGAGGAAGAGGAAGGCATTGAAGGGGCTCATGCAGGGGCCCATGTCGCGCAGCCCCTCGGCCCGGACTTTGGTGATGAAGCCCAGCTCGCCGAAGGTCTCGTAGAAGTTCAGCCCGTGGTAGCCCCGGGAGGGCTTGACGATGCTGTCGAACTTCCCGTTCGCCCAGTTGAACTTGCCCGAGTCCACGATGACGCCGCCGATGCTCGTCCCGTGGCCGCCGATGAACTTGGTGGCCGAGTGGATGACGATGTCCGCCCCCCACTCCATGGGCCGACAGAGGTAGGGGCTGGCGAAGGTGTTGTCCACCACCAGGGGGATCCCGGCGTCGTGGGCGATGGCGGCGAAGGTCTCGAGATCCGCCACGTTGGACATGGGGTTCCCGATGGTCTCGCAGTAGAGGGCCCGGGTCTTGCCGGTGATGGCCCTGCGGAGGTTGTCGGGGCTGTGCGGGTCCACGAACTTAACGTCCCAGCCCAGCTTGCGGAAGGAGACGTCGAACTGAGTGTAGGTGCCACCGTAGAGGGTGGAAGCGGAGACGATCTCCTGGCCGATCTCCAGCAGGGTGAAGACGACGAGGAACTGGGCCGCCTGGCCCGAGGCGGTCGCGAGAGCTCCGACGCCTCCCTCGAGGGAGGCCATGCGCTCCTCGAAGACGCTGTTCGTCGGGTTTCCGATGCGGGTGTAGATGTAGCCGTAGTCCTGAAGGGCGAAGAGGCCCGCCGCGTGCTTGATGTCGTCGAAGACGAAGGAGGTGGACTGGTAGATGGGGACGGCCCGGGCGCCGGTCGCAGGGTCGGGCCGCTGGACGGCGTGCAGGGCCTGGGTGTCGAAGTGGAAGTCCCGGGTGGGCTCCTGAGGTCCCGCCGAGCCGTTGCTCTCGCCCATGATGCCTCCTTGAGATAAAAATCGGTGGGGTCTCGCGCACAAGCGGGCGCATTTTGGCCCGGGCGGGGATGGGACGCAAGGCGGGAGCGGGGTCCGGGGGGGTTATAAGGGGAGGGGGCGGGGTCTCCTCTGAGGGTCCCTCAACCGTTTTTTCGCATGATGGCATTTCTTTGCTCATGTCACAGGGGATAGGCGCCGATAGGACGGATGCAGGGCTTTGTTCAGGCAAGGATGCTTGAATAATTTGTGTTGACCGTCTCCTCAGGGAGGAGGAGAGAAGATGGCGGATGCTAACCTTGTCTTGGCTGTCGTTCGTGGCATCCGCCCCCCTCTCATTTACGGTGCGGTGGCCAACGCCCGCGCCGAAGTGAACCAGCTGGTTTCCTCGGGCCAGCTTGCGGACCGCCGCTTGTTCATCATCCTGGGAGCCGCGCGATCGCTGCAGTCCCCCAATTCGCTCGACGTCTTCGTCTAGCCCCGTCCGCGCCAGGGTTCCCGGCACCATCTTTCCCTCCGCGTTGACGCCCCTGCGGGGGGTTCCTATACTCCGCTAGTCTTTACTTTCGCCCCCGCACCCTTCTGGACCACATGGTTCGAATCCTGCTCACCAACGACGACGGCATCACGGCCCCCGGCTTGCGCGCGCTCCACGCGGCCGTCAGCCCCCTGGGCGAGGTGACGGTGATGGCTCCCGACCGCGAGCAGAGCGCCGCCGGCCACTCCCTCAGCCTCCACCGCCCTCTCCGGATTGACCGGCTGGAGGAGGGCTGGTACGCCGTGGACGGCACCCCGACCGACTGCGTGAACCTGGCCCTGAACGGCCTGCTGAAGGATCGCCGCCCCGAGATCGTCCTCTCCGGCATCAACCGGGGCGCCAACCTCGGCGACGACATCACCTACTCCGGCACGGTAGCGGCCGCGATGGAGGCCACCCTGCTCGGGCTTCCGGCCGTGGCCTTCTCGGTGGCCTACGAGCCGGGCCAGCCCTCGCGCTACGAGCTAGCGGCCGCCTTCGCCCGGAAGCTGACGGCGGAAGTGCTCCGCCGGGGGCTGAAGAAGGGCGTCCTCCTCAACGTGAACGTCCCGAACGTGCCCGAGGCGGAGTGCGCCGGCGTGCGGGTGACCCGCCAGGGCAAGCGCATCTACGGGGACGCCATCGTGGAGAAGATCGACCCCCGGGGCCGGGAGTACTATTGGATCGGCGGCAACGGGCTGAGCTGGGTGGAGGAGCCGGACACGGACTTCGACGCCGTCGCCCACGGCTCCATCTCGGTCACCCCCATCCGGCTGGACCTGACCGACTTCGACGCCATGCGGGAGCTCGATCGATGGGACTTCCGGTGAAGGGCCAGGCCCCGGTGCGGTGGGGGCGGGAGGAGGAGCGCTTCCGCCGCGCCCGGCACGACATGGTCGAGACCCAGATCTCCGCCCGCCGCGTGCGGGACGCGCGTGTCCTCGCCGCCATGCGCCGTGTGCCCCGCCACCTCTTCGTCCCCGAGGTCTTCCGCGAGGAGGCCTACTCCGACAAGGCTCTCCCCATCGGGCACGGCCAGACCATCTCCCAGCCCTAC